>JBEKNX010000511.1:0-3806 GCA_049522375.1 Acidimicrobiales bacterium
CCAGCCGCCACCCGCGCAGGCGTCATTATGGGCGGCCTTGTCCTCCGATTGGGCGAGCCAGAGCCGTCGCTCGGCTCGTCTGGCCCAGAGAACGGGCGCACGCAATAACGAATATTCGGTGCTGCGCCACGAGGCGCCCTTATATATCCCCCACGCAGTGGGGAGGGATTGGAGGTGATATCCCTGGGCTCAATGGCCTACCTGGACTCGAAAGACGAAGGGGACAATAGCATGCCATTCGAGCCGTCTCTCGTGCCCAGGCGTACGGGGCGAGGAGACGGTGAGCCCGCGTGATATGGCGAAGGCTTGATTGCCTAAAGCCCAATCTCCAGACGGTGCAAATATACCCGCCCACCGGAAAGACGCCTGGAACCGGTGCCAGCCCTTGCAGCAGGGCCGCACAGAACCTGCCGCAACCTCCAGAGCTGGAGCGATGCCCAGTGAGGGCATTCAAGGAGATGAGTGGGCCGCCTAAGTCACGCTAGGAGGCTGGTGTCTTTCGCGGTGTAGATCCCCCTGTTCCGGTTATGGGCCGGGCAGAATTACAGGTATGTGTTTAGCCTGGCAGGGGTCGGTGCAATGACGGTCGGGCTGGCGCCGCGCGCTGGCGCCGCGCCAAGCTGACCTGATGAAGGGCACGGCGAGCTTCGTGGCGGGACGCGTGAAGGAGAACTCGATCTTCGCCGTGTTGCACCGCGAGTGCCATGTCCTGTTCGCCGACGAGCTTTTTGCTGACTTGTTCGCTGACAACGGGCGCCGGTCCGTGCCGCCCCGGATCGTTGCCGTGGTGATGGTTCTCCAGCGCCTCTTCGGGCTTTCGGACCGCGACGCGGTGGAGTCGTTCGAGTTCGACGCCCGCTGGAAGTACGCGGCCGGCGGCTTGGACTTCGACTACCCCGGTTTCTCCCACACCGTGCTGGTCGACATGCGTGCCCGGTTGGCCGCATCGCCGCGGCCCCGGCGGATATTCGAGGTGAGCCTGGACGCCGCTCGCCGGGCCGGCCTGGTCGGCGCCCGCCGGGTACTGGACTCGACCCCGTTGTACGACGCCGTGGCGACCATGGACACGGCGACGTTGGTCCGCTCCGCTATCCGCCAGTTGCTAGACATCGTCGACGCTGAGGTCGAGGCCGAGCTGCGGGCAGTGCTGTCCCGTGATGACGATTATGCCAGTGGCGGCAAGGCGAGCTGTGATTGGGACGACCCCGCCGCCCGTGAAGCGCTGGTGCACGCGTTGGCCACAGATGGATATGCCTGTCTCGGCGCTCTCGACGGCCGCCAGCTTGGCCCCGGCGTCGCCCAGGCCGCAGAACTGCTGGCCACCGTGGTCGGCCAGGACATAGAGACCGGTGACGACGGCATTTTCCGCATCGCCCGCAAAGTGGCCAAGGACCGGGTGATCTCGGTCGTCGACCCCGACGCCCGGCACGGTCATAAAACTGCGGTGCGCAAGTTCGACGGCTATAAGGGCCATATTGCCGTCGACCCCGACAGCGAGGTCATCACCGCGACCGTCGTCACCCCGGGCAACGCCGGGGACGCCAGCGTCGCCGCTGAGCTCATCGACGACCTCGTGGGCGACGACGATGACGGGCGGGAGCCCAAGGTGTACGGCGATAACGCTTACGGGACCGGCGAGTTCCAATCCAAGCTCGAAGACACCGGCATCGCCTCAGGGTGCAAGACGCCGTCGCCCAACGCCGCCGGGGGCATGTTCACCAAGGACAGCTTCGATATAGACCTCGGAGCCGGCACTGTTAGCTGTCCCAACAACATCACCGTGGACATCCGCTACGCCAGCAACGGCACGGGCCTGGCCTTCTTCGGCCCCTCGTGCACCGACTGCCCGCTGCGAGACCGCTGCACCGCCGCCACCGGCGGGCGGACCATCTGGGTCGGAGCTCACGAAGACGCCTTAGCCCGCGCCCGGGAGCGTCAAAAAAACCCGGCCTGGACCGCTGACTACAGAGCCACCCGCCCAAAGGTCGAGCGCAAGTTCGGCCACCTCATGCGCCGCCGCCACGGTGGGCGACGAGCTCGAGTACGCGGCACGACCAAGGTCGGTGCCGATTTCAACCTGCTCGCCGCCGCCACCAACTTGGCCCGCCTGGCCGTGCTCGGGCTGCGCTCGACACCGAGCGGGTGGACGGTGGCCAGACCGTGAACAACCGGCCCCACACGCCCCGACTAGGCCCTGTCCGGGGCGCTACAGGCGTGCCGAGGGCCTCGACCGCCGCACCCGCCGGCAAAACGCCCGGCCCGAGACGGGCATCTCCAAAGAGGGGGGGGCCCATCGCCCGCCGACCCGGTCAAAACGCACCCCTGTTCGACACCAGCCTCCTAGGCGGTTTTGTGCTTCGTCCAGCAATGGAGCGACGAACTGCTGCTGGAGCTTTGACGTGACGATGCGCGCGGTTGCTACGAGTTCAGAAAGTCGATCATCCGTACCCCTTCAAAAAGGAGAGGATACATCGGAGCGACCACCCCGGTGACGTTCCCCTAGTGTCCTGATTCCAAGATTTCTGTGAAAACTTGAGGATCCGGGAATTAACCCGGTTGGGGGCGCGTTCTTGCCATGCGACGATGGAGGTGCGTATGGCACGAACCGGCCGACCCAAGGCTCCCCTGGTACTGACCGAAGAAGAACGTGAGACCCTGGCCCGTTGGGCACGGCGGCCCTCCAGCCCCCAGAGCCTGGCATTGCGGTCCAAGATGGTGCTGGGCTGTGCTGAGGGCAAGACGAACCAGGTTGTAGCGGCCGAGCTGGGCTGCGCAGGCAACACCGTGGGCAAGTGGCGGGCGCGCTTTGTAGCCAAGCGGTTGAAGGGCCTGGCCGACGAGCACCGCTCCGGCGTCCCCCGCAAGGTCACCGACGACCACGTCGAGGCTGTGATCGTGAAGACCTTGACCGAAAAGCCCACCAACGCCACGCATTGGTCCACCAGGGGGCTGGCGAAGTCGCTCGGGATGTCACAGCCCACGGTTAGCCGGATATGGAAAGCCTTCGGGCTGAAACCTTGGCTGGAAGACACTTTCAAGCTTTCGACCGACCCGCTTTTCGTAGACAAGGTCCGTGACATCGTGGCTTTGTACATGAACCCCCCCGAACGAGCGGTGGTGATCTGTGTGGACGAAAAGACCCAGGTCCAGGCCCTGGACCGCACCCAGCCAGTGCTCCCGTTGCTCCCCGGCACGCCCGAGCGGCGCACCCATGACTACGTCCGCCACGGCACCGTCGACCTGTACGCCGCGCTCAACCTGACTACCGGCATGGTCACTCATCAGATCACCGCCCGGCACCGGGCCGCCGAGTTCAAAAAGTTCCTCGACCTGATCGAAAAGACCGTACCTGCTGAGCTGAAAGTCCATATCGTGTGCGACAATTCCTCGACGCACAAGACCCCCGCCATCCAACAATGGCAGCAGAGACATCCTCGTTTCGACTTCCACTTCACGCCCACATCGTCGAGTTGGATGAACTTGGTCGAGCGGTGGTTCGCCGAGATCGCCAACAAATGGCTGCGCCGCGGCACCCACCGAAGCGTGAAGGAACTGGCCGCCTCGATCACCCAATGGGTGGGTACCTGGAACGATGACCCCCGACCCTATGTGTGGCACAAGACCGCTGACGAGATCTTCGACAGCCTCGCATTTTATTGCCAACGGATCTTGGAATCAGGACACTAGGCCATTACCGCCGCGGACGGTCCGCGATATCTGGACCGGCTTGCCCGCCGAATTGCGCCCCGCGTAGGCCCGGAGCCACCAACCGCCTGGGCTACGCTCTTTCATCGTGCCCGTCAAGC
>JBEKNX010000512.1:0-3312 GCA_049522375.1 Acidimicrobiales bacterium
GCCCACCACTCGTTGCACCGCAGCTTCTTCGAGGCCAAGGGCTTTTACACCAGCTTCGCCGGCCTGGTGGCGGTGGCCGGGGGCATCGTGCTCATACCCCACGCCCCGCTGGGCCTGATCACCGTGGCCGTCCAGGCCCTGGCCGGCGTGCTCCTGCCGTCGGCTGCCGTGTTCTTGCTGCTGCTATGCAATGACAGGGCCGTTCTCGGGCCCTGGGTGAACCGGCTCTGGCTCAACGCGGTGACGACCCTGGTCATCGGCGTGCTGCTCGTAATGTCCTTGATCCTGGTCGTGACCACCGTCTTCCCCGGTACCGACGTGACTGTCCTGGCCCTGGCGCTGGGTGCTCTCCTGTTCGCCACCCTGGGCGTGGCCGCCGTTTCGGTGGCGCGGGGCCGGTCGGGCGCGGCCACTGCGCCGGCGGTGCCCCGGGCTCACCGGGAGAGCTGGCGTATGCCGCCCCTGGCGTTGCTCGGGAGGCCGGAGTGGTCGCGTGGGCGGGTCCTGGCCATGCGGGCCCTGAGCGGTTACCTGGTCGTGGCCGTGCTGCTTCTACTCGTGAAGGCGGTGCAGCTCGGTTCTACGCACTGAAGGCGCCCGGCGGGGGACGGGCCGTCTTATGCTCAGGGGGATGCCACGAGCGGGGCGGCCGAGGCCGGGGGCGGGGCGCCAGGGGGAGGACCGCGTCCTCACCGTTCCCAACGCCCTCAGCGCCCTGCGCCTGGCCTGCCTGCCCGCCTTCATCGTCCTGCTGGCTCAGCCCCACAGACAGGGAAGGCTGGCCGCCGCTTTCCTGTTGGGAGGGGCCGCCTTCACCGACGGCCTCGACGGCTACATCGCCCGGCGTTTCCACCAGGTGAGCACGCTCGGCAAGATGGCTGACCCCCTGGTCGACCGGGCGCTGGTCCTGTGCGCGCTGGTAGGTGCCACGGCCATCGGTGCCCTGCCCATCTGGCTCGTCGTGGTCATCGCCTTGCGGGAGGGGGTCGTCCTGGCCGGCAGCGGCCTGCTTTTCTTCTTCTCCCGCACGGCGCGCATCGACGTCAGCCTGGCCGGCAAGGCCGGCGCCTTCGGCATGATGGTGGCACTGCCGCTGTTCATCATGGCGCACGCCCCGTTCCGGGGCCATGAGGTGGCCTTGGTCATCGCCTGGGTGGCCGTGGCCGCAGGCCAGGCGCTGGCCTGGGTCGCCGTCGTCCAGTACGTGCCCAAGGCCCGGGCGGCGTGGGCCGGGGCCCGCACCGCCGCCCCCGAGAACGCTGTGGTCCCGTGAAGGCCGTGATCATGGCCGGGGGCGAGGGCACCCGCCTGCGGCCGCTCACTTACAACCAGCCCAAACCGATGATCCCGATGGCCAACCGGCCGCTCATGGAACACGTCATCGACCTGTTGCGCCGGCACGGCCTCACCGACATCGTCGTCACGGTCGCGTACCAGGCCGATGCCATACGGCAGTATTTCGGCGACGGCGCCGAGTTCGGGGCCCGGATCGCCTACGCCAGCGAAGACCTCCCTTTGGGGACGGCAGGTTCGGTGCGCAATGCCGTGCAGGATCTGGACGAGCCGTTCCTGGTCATTTCCGGGGACGTGCTCACGGATATCGACCTGGGCGCGGTCGTGAGCTTCCATTACGAGAAGAAAGCCTTGGCGACCATAGCGTTGCGTTCCATGCCCAACCCTTTGGAGTTCGGCATTGTCATCACGCGTCCCGACGGTTCGGTGGAGCGCTTCCTGGAGAAGCCTTCATGGGGGCAGGTCTTCTCCGACACCATCAACACGGGCATTTACGTTCTCGAGCCCGGGATATCCGATTTCATCGGCGACGGCGTCGTGGACTTTTCGGCCGACGTCTTCCCCCGGCTACTGGCGGGCGAACAGCCCCTGCTCTACGGGTGCCCGACGGACGGTTATTGGGAGGACATCGGCACGTTAGAGGCGTACACCCGGGCTCATCAGGACATCCTGGACGGGCGCGTGCAGGTGGGACTGCCCGGGTTCTCGCTGCGCCAGGGCATTTGGTTGGGCGATGGCGCCGAGGTCGACCCCGCTGCGGTGGTGCGAGGGCCGGCGATCATCGGTGATTACTGCCGTGTCGAGGCCGGTGCCACGCTGGCCGAGTACACGGTCCTCGGGCGCAACGTCCGTGTCGGCGCCGATGCCTTCGTCGAGCGGGCCGTGGTGCACGACAACGCCTACCTGGGCCCGGGCGTCAGGCTCATGGGCTGCACCATCGGGCGCAGCAGCGAGCTGCGCCGGGGTGCCCGGGTAGAAGAGGGGGCCGTGGTGGGCGACGAGTGCTCCATCGGCGAGCACGCCGTCGTGCACGCCGGGGTCAAGGTCTTCCCGTTCAAAACGGTGGAGCACGGCGCCATAGTCAACTCGTCGATCGTCTGGGAGTCCCGCGGCGCCCGCCATCTGTTCGGCCGCAACGGGATCTCGGGCTTGGCCAACGTCGACATCACCCCGGAGCTGGCGGTGCGCCTGGCCATGGCGTTCGCCACGGGCATGCCCCGGGGGGCGACCGTCACCGTCTCGCGCGACACCAGCCGGGCCGCCCGGGTCTTGAAACAGGCCTTGACGGTCGGCCTCAACGCCGCCGGCGTCGACGTCATCGACCTCGAAGTGGCCACGGTACCGGTGACGCGGTTCGCGGTGCGCAACGAGCACAGCGCCGGTGGGGTCACCGTGCGCCTGGCCTATGACGACCCCCAGTCGGTCCTCGTGCGTTTCCTCGACCCCGGCGGTATCGACATCCCCGAAGCGGCCCAGCGCAAGATCGAGCGGGTCTTCTCCCGGGAGGACTTCCGGCGGTGCCTGGCCTCCGAGACGGGCGATGTCGTGTACCCGGCGCGCATCCCCGACCTCTACGCCCAGGCCTTGCTCGACCATGTCGACACCAGCGCCATCCGGGCGGCCCGCTTCAAGGTGGTCCTCGACTATGCCTTTGGCGCGGCGGCGTTCGTCATGCCGACGGTCCTCGGCAAGCTCGGGGCCGAGGTGCTGTCCATCAACCCCTACGCGGCCGCCCGACGCTCGGTCACCTTCGACCGCCTGGAGCACGCCCGGGGGGTGTCGGCCCTGGTGAGGGCGGCCGGCGCCAACTTCGGCGCCGTGCTCGGGCCCGATGGCGAGCGCATCACCTTGATCGACGACGACGGTCGCGTCCTCAGCGACAGCGAGGGCTTGTTGGCCCTGCTGGCCCTGGTCCTGGGGATCCCGCCGGGGGCGGCCCGCGGCGGCGCGCCCCGGCATGACCTCACCGTGGCATTGCCCGTGTCGGCCCCGGCGGCCGCCGAGGCTATGTGCCGGCGG
>JBEKNX010000513.1:0-3312 GCA_049522375.1 Acidimicrobiales bacterium
AAACCGTCTGACGCTGGGCTCAGATTGGGTGCGCGCCTCCCCTGACCTGTCTCCTGGGACCCGGTTTGACGCGTGGCAGGATCCGACGGGCAACACAGGCGATCGCCGACTAGATGCCAGCCGGTCCTTCCTGAAGCGCTGGGGGGCGAACACCCGTCCTGCGGATTTGGTGGCCCATCTGAGGGACCACGGCTCGGGCCCTTGGGGGGCGCCTGGTGACAGCGGGGCTGTTGTCCCCCCGCCGGCAGAAACGCTGCCCGATGCTTCGGGGGTGACCGTGTGCACGCACATTCGTGGACTGTATGCTACCGCCGCGTCCATGGTGGTCAGCCTTCCCTGCCCCGACACCGGGCTCCGGCGGCAGGCGTGGGTCGCCCTGGGCAGCCCATGTTCTTCCGTTTATGTCCCGGTGCTGCTCGATCTCGGCGTGCCGTCGGTTCTATCTGACCGCAGGCACTGGGCGCGGATGGCGGCTATACGTGACGTGGTAGAGACCGAGGCTGAAGCGCTGGAGAAGGTACGAGCCGAGTTCGGGCCGCTCGAATCGGCCTTGTGGCACGAAGCTGATGAGTTGGGCGGCAATGAGGAGCTATGGCGTGCGTTTTATGCTGACGCCGATCGCAAAGTTATAGTTGCGTTGGACCGGCTCTGGGATGCAGGCATTGGCATAGGTGCTGACGCGCCGTAAACGGCATGAGGTGCCGAGTTTTAGGATATCCGCTTGACCGGATCCGAGAGTCGCCACTTTAGGGTGGCGTGATCGGCGTTCCAGTGGGGGTTCCGGTAGCAACTGGCCAAAAAGTGGGCAGTAGGGCCGTTAGTGGTCACCGTGGCGGGATCCTCAGGGGTCGTAATCCTGGTTGCAGCGCGAAGTCGAAGCGGTACTCCCCATACGGGTTGATGTGGCGCGACGCTGTTGGCGAGACATGGGCGAGCTGCTCGTCGGTGATCTCCCAGGCTTCGCGACGGAGCTGTTCGACCACCTCAGCTATGTACACGGTGTTCCAGCAGGTGACGGCGGCAGTGACGAGGTTGAGAGCGTTGGCCTGGTCAGCCTGGGCGTCCGGGTCCGCCCGGCGGATCTGGCCGAACTGGCCGATGAATATAGGGATGCCGTGACTGCCCATGACAGACCAAACCGCTCACGCGCCAGACCATCAAGCTGCACTACATGAACGTGCCGGCGTCGCGCATCCACCGGGCACACCTGAGTTATAACCAGAAGTTGTGGATGCTCGACCTGCTCAAGGCAGTGACGTACCCTCCAAGTTGGTAACCAATCAACGAGCCTGCCGGGTGAGACCGGCGGGGAGGAGTACGCCAATGTTGAAGCTAGTACATGACGCCTCCGCGCGCGTGGAGGAAGACGCCACAACCATCGACCTGGACGAGCTGTGCCGTCTGGCCGCCCGCCAGATGCTGGCCACGGCCTTGCTGGCCGAACGCCGGGCCTACCTGGACGCTCACGCCGAGATCATCGACCGCACGGGCAAACGGCTTGTGGTCGGCAACGGCTACGCCAAAGAACGAGAGCTCATGACCGGCGCCGGGATGGTGGAGGTAAAAGCCCCGCGCGTCGACGACCGCCGCCCGGGTGAGCACTACCGCTCGGCCATCCTGCCCGTCTACATGCGCAAGTCACCCAAGGTCACCGAAGTGCTGCCCCTGCTCTACCTGCGGGGCCTGTCCACGGGGGACTTCGCCCCGGCCCTGGGTGAGTTCTTCGGCTCAAGTTCAGGCTTGTCACCGTCCACGGTCTCCCGGCTCACCGAGTCCTGGCAGGCCGAGCACGAGAGCTGGTCGGGCCGGGACCTGTCGGGCCTCGACTATGTCTACTGGTGGGTGGACGGGGTGCACTTCAACGTGCGCTTGGAGGACGACCGCCTGTGCTGCCTGGTCGTGGTGGGTGTACGCCCCGACGGCACCAAGGAGCTGGTGGCCCTGGCCGACGGCTACCGGGAGTCCAAGGAGTCCTGGGCCGAGCTGTTGCGCTCGCTACGGGACCGGGGCCTGGCCGGCCCGGTGCTGGCCGTGGGCGACGGGGCGCTCGGGTTCTGGGCCGCGCTACGCGGCGTCCTCCCCGCCACCAAAGAGCAAAGGTGCTGGGTGCACAAAACTGCCAACTGCATCGACGCACTACCTAAACGCCTTCAGCCACAAGCTAAATCTGCCATCCAGACGATCTACAACGCCCCCACGCGCACCGACGCCATCAGCGCCGCCTCCAGCTTCGCTGACGCCTTTAAAGACTTCCCCAAGGCGACCAGGAAGATCATGGACGAGCTCGACGTGCTGCTCGCCTTCTACGACTTCCCGGCCGAGCACTGGCTGCACCTGCGTACCACCAACCCGATCGTTATCTGGAGCCGCGCAGAGGGCGTCTATGACGTAGGTGACCGGCGCCTGGGTCGCCCAGTGCTGCGTGCTGGACGTGGTTATCTAGAGGGCTCCAGCACGCAGGGCTCAGGGAGGTTGAGTGTTCGTCCAACAGGTGGTGTTGCCCCGCTCGCGGCGTGAGTCGTGGACAGTCCTTCATGAAGACGGCCGGCCGGTTGAGCCGGTTGAGCGCTACCTCGGCTACCTGAGCGACGTTGAGCGCTCACCGAACACGGTCAAGGCCTACGCCCACGACCTGAAGGACTGGTTCGTCTTCCTCTCAGGCCGCTCGCTCGACTGGCGCCAGGCCCGCTTGGAGGACGTCGGGGCGTTCGTTGCCTGGCTGCGGTTGCCTCCCGTGGCTCGGTCCGCCCCGATATCGGTGCTGCCGTCGGTCCGGGAGCACTGCAGCGAGGTGACTGTGAACCGCAAGCTCTCAGCGGTCAGCGCCTTCTACCAGCACGCGGCTCGCAACGGCGTGGAGCTCGGGGAGCTGCTGACGAGGTGGCAGCCGGCGGGTCGTCGGGGGACGGCGTGGCGGCCTTTCCTTCACCACATCAACAAGAGCCAGCCGCGTCGCCGTTCCGAGGTCCGCCTGAAGGCCCCCCGCAAGCATCCGAGAGTGCTCGCCCCGGCCGAGGTGCAGGCCATCCTTGACGCCTGCCAGCGGCTACGTGACCGGCTGCTATTCGCAGTGCTGCACGACACCGGCATGCGCATCGGCGAGGCGCTTGGGCTGCGCCACGAAGACTGGGCTGCCCCCGAGGGAGAGATCAGGGTCGTGCCGCGGGACAACGACAACGGTGCACGGTCGAAGTCCTCCCAGCCGCGCACGATCCCGGCATCCGGCGAGCTTTTCCGCCTTTACGGCGACTACATGCACGGCGAGTACGGCGACTTGGACAGCGATTACGTCTTCGTGAACTTGTGGGCCGA
>JBEKNX010000514.1:0-3301 GCA_049522375.1 Acidimicrobiales bacterium
TGCACCACGCCCAGGGCGGCGTTCTCCAGCGCCGCCGCCCTCTTCACCAGGGCGAGCCCGCGGATGTGGGACCGCTCTATGCCCTGGCCGGAGACCGGGAAGTTCTCGACGGCGCGCTGGGTCTGCGCCTGCCACTTGGCGAGGGCCGGCACCCTCACCTCGCCCATGGAATCGTGCTCGGTCCGGTAGCCGCCCGGCGGGGCCGGGCGGGTCAAGGCCGTGGGACCTTCGGAACTGGTCATTGGCCTGCAAACTACCCCCGTGGCTACCCGGTTGGCACCTGCGCCCGGGAACGTAGCCCGGCAGCTCCCGTCGGCCAAGGCCGGGTAGGGGCGATGGCGCTCCCCGGCGCCCGGCCCTCGAGGCGGCGGCGCCGACGACGTTCAGGGCGACGGCCGGACGCCATGGCCCATCAGGCCCGGCAGGCGCCACTGGTTGAGGGTGTTCAACTGCACGGCGTTGCCCGTCGCCTCGACGATCTGGCCGCCGCCGACGTAAATGGCGGTGTGGTAGACGCTCTGCCAATTGGCCGCGTCGGTACCCCAAAAGACGAGGTCCCCCGCCTGGAGCCCGGCCCAGGCCACGGCGGGCCCGGCGCCATGGTACTGGGCGTTGGCGATGCGCGGGATGTGCGTGCCCGTGGCCTCGTACCACGAGCGGTAGGCCAGCCCGGAACAGTCGTAGCCCCGGGGCCCGGTCCCGCCCCACACGTAGGGCTTCCCCAGCTGGTTGAGGGCGAACAACACGGCTCTGTCCCCCGGGGTGACAGGTGAGAAAAGGAGCGCCTGTGCCGGCGGCGCGCCCTCGGCGTCACCGAAGGGGGTGGCGGTGCCGTTCTGGTCCACGACCCAATAACCGTGCCCGCTCGGGTCGGGGACTATCTTCTCGGCCGGGTCGCCCCCTGCCGGGACGCTAGCGCTGCCGGCGTCAGGGGCGTCGCCGAAGCTGTAGACCGAGCCGTCCGCAGATACGAGCCAGTAGCCGAGGCCGTCGGGCGTGGGGGCCATGTCCACGATCGGGCTGCCCGGGGACGAGGAGGCCCCCGACCCGAACAACCTGGCGTCGCCGAAGCCGAAAACGCCCCCGTCGGCGCTCAGGAGCCAGTAACCGGCCCCGTCGGGCGTGGGGACCAAACGCACAATGGGGCCCTCGACGGGGCGAGTGGGCGAACCGAGGTAATGGGCGTCACCGAAGGGGTAAACCGAGCCGCCGGCCGACACGAGCCAGTAGCCGAGACCGTCCGGCGTCGGGGCCAGGTCGACCACGCGCTGGTTCAAACCGGCCCCGCCCGGCCCGTAGGACCGGGCACCTCCCTCAGCCCAGACGGTGCCGTCCGAAGCCAGGAGCCAGTACCCGTTCTCGCTCGGTGTGGCCGCCAAGGCCACCACCGGAGAAGACGGGCCCCCACCAGGCACACCGGCGAAGTCGCCGGCCCCGCCGAAGGCCCAGACCGCGCCGGCGGCGTCGGCCAACCAGTACTGAGCAGGCACCTGGCCGCCCAGCGGCGGGCCCGGCGGGCCGGCCGCGAAAGCCGCGCCCCCGGTCGCGCCCACCACTACCGCGACTGCCACAACCGAGCCGAGCGCGCCCCGTGCTGTTTTGGCACGCGCCCGTTCCAAACGGGAGATGACCATGTAACGTCGCCATCGGCCGGGCCCGGCCCGGGCTTGAAAACGGCTTCCGGCTTAGCGCGTTGAAGACCGTTTTGCCGACGCTGCCGGGGTGGGCGCTACCGGGCTTCTTGGGGGCCGAGCTCGAAGTGCTCGCGCTGCGCCGCCTTTACGGCGTCGGTGTGGGCGAGCAGGAAGATGCCCACCACGATGGCGGAGAAGGAGAGCACCTCGAGGGTCGTGGCCAGGACCCCCGAACGCAGCACCTCCCCGAAGGCGATGGCGCCGATGAACACGCTGACCACGGGGTCCGTGGCCGACAGCGTGGGCAGCGACGCGTCCAGCGGGCCGGCCTGGAAGGCGCTCTGCGCCAGCACCATGCCGGTGATGCCGGCACCGGCGAGAAGGTACGGCTGCCAACTTTCCAAGAGGGTAGGGACGCCCAGAGAGAGAAGATGAGCGCAACTTTTGGTCAGGGCGGCGCACTCACCGTAGACGACTCCGGCGGCCGTGCCGTAGGCCATGGCCCTCCATCTCGGGCTCGTCTCCCGGCCCACCACCACCAGCGTGGCCGCTAGAGCACCTCCGGCGCACAAGACCACCAGCCACACCAGAGGCTTGACGTCGGGGTGACCGGAGCCCGGCTGGCTCACCACCAGGAACACGGCCAGGCCGCTGGTGACCAGCAAGGCGCCGCTCCAGTCCCAACCGTGCAGCCGGTACCCCGACAGATGGGCCTTCATCGGCAAGGCGAACAGAAGGCCCACAACGAGCAGGGGTTGGACGACCACGAGAGACCCAAAAGTCAGCGCCGTCCACTGCATCACATAGCCGCCCATGTCGAAACCGAGGCCGGCCACCCAGCGCGGCCGACGGGCCAGTCGGGTCAGAAGGCTCGGGCTGAGGGACCGGTCGGGGGGCTGGCGCTCAGCCTCCCATTGCTGGAGCAACGAAGCCAGGGAGTAGAAGAGGGCGGCCACCAGCGCCGCAACTATCGCCACGCTGACAAGCTACCAGCGGCCGCGCGCCCGCTCCCTTGTGGCGCGTAAGGCCCCTTGTGACCGTGAGCACGCAAATCCGCCGGCACGGGCTTGCCCGTGGAGGTCTCGTCGCAGTACATAGACTTGGCCCGTCCAGGTATTTCCACAGGGCGCGTGGTGAAACCGGTAGACACAGCGGGCTTAAACCCTGCTGCCCCTGGGCATGAGGGTTCGAATCCCTCCGCGCCCACCCGTTTTTGGCCGCAAACGCCCTGGTCAGAGGCTTGCTAGGACGTCCTAGGACCGCCGGGGGGCGCGTGGGGGGCGCGGGAGATCCGGGCAATATCGGTGAGCAGTGGTCAGTCGTGGTCACCAAAGGTGCGCTGCGGACAATGCGCAACGCGGATAATTCGCACTGAAATGCATGTCCAAGGACACCACTCAGCGTGGTCGGCATGTTGTCTACGAGGCGACCGACTGACCCGTCGGTGCGCCCGTCCCTCCCCCGGCCATGGGACGCCCTCGCGAAGTTCGACCTTCGTTGCCGACCGAGATCTCATGTGCGTCAGTGGCGCGCCAATGGCCACCGAGGGTCCGAACGTTCCGTCGCGACTCCGAGGGCTTGAGGGCTCGAAGACATCTACCTCGAGTTCACCGCCAAACCGAACGGAGGCCCGCAATGAACAAACTACTCAGCTCCGAAACGCTCAA
>JBEKNX010000515.1:0-3301 GCA_049522375.1 Acidimicrobiales bacterium
GGCCACCGTCCAGGAGCGGCGCCCGCCCCGTCGGGGGCGTCGGGGGATCCCCGGCCGGGCGGTCGAGCAGGTCGAAGGCCACCAACCCGAACAGCACCGAGGCCACAAAGCCGATCTGGAAGGCCGAGCTCAGGTCCTCGACGCCGGCGCCGAGGAAACCGAGCACGCCGACGGACGCGGTAGCCACCCAGGTGTCGACGCCGGCCCGCCGGCACAGGCGCCATGCCAGGTGCATCACCGCCACCTGGGCCAGCAGCAGCGGCACCAGGTAGGGCCAGTAGCTGCTCAGGTGGAAGAGGTCATAAAGGCCCCGCCACAGCAATATGGGCAGCGTCGACCAGTGCTCGTTGTGCGCGAACCAGATGCTGCGGTGGCTCCCGGGCGCGTAAAACAGCCCGCGCCGGACGAGGAAGTCCCATTCGTCGCCGAAGAACCACAGCCCCCGGTCCAGCCACGCCCAAAAAGCCAACGCCGCCACCAGGGTCGCCCCATGGACCGCGGTGGACATCTGCGTCGAAGACAGCGGGAGGAGAGCGCCACCGGGTACCCGTCGGAGATCGCCGCGGTACCTGCGCCCGGTCGCGGGACGCTGTCCCTGGTCCATGGGGGGGGCGAGCCCTTCGAGCGGGGCCAGAAGCCCCGTTGAGCCGGGGTCGCCGTCCATTCCTCGTTAGCGTACCCGGCGCACCGTCATGGCTTGGCGCTCGTATCCACCATTATCGAACTTCAGAGTTGTAATTTCAGAACTGTGACGCGTTCCCACTCCGCCGCCCGCACTGTCCCCTCCACGCAGCCGTGACACCGACCGAACACCTCAACCTCGTGAGGAAAAAGCTCGACTCCCTGGTCAAGCTCCGGGGGTTGAGACCGCTGGACCCCAAGACAGGAGAGACCTACCGGGCATTGTGCGACCGCGAGCAGGAGCTCTTGAAAGCCGTTCGCCGGGACTCGTCGCCCGATTGCCTGGTGGCCAGCAGGCAGGTCACACCACCTGTTCCGGCACCGCCTGTCTGGACAGAGCCAGTTTGGGAAGAGCCAGCAGAGGTGACCAACGGGTGGCGGCCGGCGCTGCTCGAAACCTCGCCCAGCCACGACAACGCCGATGCCCAACTGGGTACGTGGTCGGAGCCGTCGGCCGTCTACTGGCCGTTCCCATAGTTCAACCTCGCGCCCTTTAACGGCGAGAGTGTCAACACTTCACGGGTGGCGCTTTTATACTGTCTCGGCGGGCCCTGCTCGATTCGCAGGTACCATGCGGGTTTGCCCGCACCTGCCGCTGCCGATCCCCGTCGCTGGGCCCACGCTGCCCCGACCTCACGTACCGATAAAAGTGCGGACCACTATCACTTAAATAGCTCCCTGACTGCTTCCGCCTATGAAGGCCTGAGATGCCTCAGGGCGCATTCGGAGGGTTCGGAATGATGGCCCGGATGACGGCTGAGGGGTAGGTGAAGCGGTCAGGCATCCCCGGTGTCCGGCTGCAGTCAAGGACGTACTCCTCGCCTTCCTTCGTCCAGCCTTCGGCTGAGATAATCCCGGGAGCTCGGCCCGGGTCGGCCCAGTAGATCGTAAAGGGGAAGGGCACGCGTCGCCTCCTCCGGCGGCTTGGGACGTAATCGTACCCCCCGGTGTGGCTAGCGGCAGCCCACGCCAGCCTCACTCGCTCGACCCTGCGAACCTTCGGATTGAGCAAGTTGCCCGCACTGCCCAGCCAGCACGGTGGCTACGCCGGCTTGTACGCCATGGTCTGGCGTAGCGCGCCCAGGGCCGTCAAGCGCCGTTCCAACTTGATCGGGTCACCGGCGCCGTCACGGCTACGGATCCGCATCTCGAGCTGGTCAAGGCGACCGGACTCTCTCTGGGCCAGAGCAGCCCGCTCCGCGTCGGGCCGGCGGCGCATGACGCGGACGAAAGCGGCGTGAGCATCCGTGGCCCGTTTGAGCCCTACAGCACTGGCCACAGAGGCGTAACTGTCGCCCCGCTCGCGCCTGGACACGACTTCCTCGTCCACGTCGCGCCGGGGATGGCGAAAGCCACCTTCTCTTGGCGCCCGCTCGGCGTCGCGGCTCCCACCCCGTCCGGGCTTGGACCGCGCTTTGTCATCATGGAGGTTTCCTCTGGGCATACTGAGCCCTGCACTTTCAATGCGCATCGGGAGGTGCCACATGGACGGCGTGGCGACCCAGCCGGCCTGCGTACTGGGACCGATGGGATCAACGCTATGTTACCAGGACTGGGGCGGAAGCCCTGCTCCTGCTCGGGTGAGGTGGCGTGGGGGGAGCCCAGTATCTTCTCGGCGCCCATAATCACGGCGATCACGCCCTCCGAGGGCGCTGAGCCCCTGTAGCACACCTCGCCGTCCAGGCTGTCCCACGCTAAGTGCACGAGTATGTTCAGAAAGTGGTGATGGCCGTGCCACGCCCATTCCCTAACGCGCTCCGCCACAGCAAGGCGTAAGATCATTGGGGACACGGCAAAGTCCCCGACGTGTTGGGCCAGCATGTGCTGGCTGGGGGCGGTACTCCGGACCCTGGTGACGCGACGTTCGCAGCGCCTGAGGTAGGAGAGTCCCATGGCCCACGTCGGGTCTTCTTTCTTCACCGTCCCTCGTCCGGTCCCCCGGGGATCTGAGCCGGAGGCCATAGTCGTCTGGCTGGCCGGGGCGCGTGCGACTTGACGGACCTCCTCGGCCCCGAAGCGGGCCACTTGGGAAGGAAGTCGCGCAGGCCCTGGGTGGCCGTGCTGGCGGCCCAGCGGTCCAATAGGCAGCCCGGTCTGTTCGCGCCGCTGCCCGACCGCGTGCCCGCAGGCGTAGCCCGGACCACCACCCTGAGAGCGCGAGCCCCAAGCGCCGACCGGCGGGCGGAGGCCACATGACAGAGGCGGCTGTGGTTGGCAGCGCTCAAGTGGTGGAAAAGACGAAATAGCAGAACTGGACGTCTACAGAAAAGGAAAAAGATGACCTATAAACGCAGAGACTGGCATTTTTGGCATGCTGCACCGGGCACGGCGATAGTGGCGACGCTCGCCATGGTGGGCGGCTTCCTGGCCCTCACCATTTCACCCGCTTCGGCGGCGACCACGACCACCACGGCGCCCACCACGACCACGACAGCGGTGCCTGGTTCGAATTGTTCCGCTTCGGTGAGCGGGACTCTCCTGGACCGCACCGGCTGGTTGGCCACCACCAACGCTCCCTCTAGCAGCGCCGATGCGCCCGATAACGCTCTTGACGGCAACTACAACACTCGCTTTAGCACTAACGAGGACCAAGCCTCCGGTTTGGCCATCCGGGTGGACC
>JBEKNX010000516.1:0-3290 GCA_049522375.1 Acidimicrobiales bacterium
CTCCTCTCTTGCTCGCATCTCCGGGTTTACTCGTCGGAGGCGTGGCGCTTCGAGGAGCGCCTCGAAAGAACCAATGCACACCGTACCGGTCGGCAAGGTGTCCGTAGGCACCGAACGGCAAATCCCGCAAGTCGTCGAGTAGGTCCTTGTCGGCGCCGACGGCCAGCTTGCCGAGTGCTCCCAGGTACGCTAGGTCGTGGCCAGTTGGCCGCTGTTCGGCCGTGGTGAACAGCTCTCGCAGTTGACCGCCGCTATCAGTGCCCGACGCGGGGCCGTGTTCCATGGGCAGCGCAATAGCGCGGTTGACTTCGTCCATGTTCGCCACGAGGAGTACGGCACGTTCGCGGCGGTGGCCGATGCGTCGCTCACCGGCCAGCCCGTGGCCGTCTGTGGCACTGCCGGCCCGGGGACCGCCCATTTGATCAACGGGCTGCTCGACGCCCGCAAAGAGCGCGCCCCAGTGATCGCCATCGCCGGCGACGTGGAGTCCTCGCTCATCGACTCGGAGGCCCTCGAGGAGCTGAACCCGTACACCTTCTTTGCGGCGGCCGCCTTGTACATCGGTAGGCTCGTCAACCCTGCCCAGCTGCACGCCGTCGTGGGCAGTGCCATCACCACGGCCATCGCCGAGCGTGGACCGACCGTGATCTCGATCCCCGGTGACGTCGCCTCGGCCGACGCACCCCGAGGAGCGCACTATGTCCCACGTCCGGCCGCGACCATAGGGGCCGCTACCGCCGTAGACCTCGAGGCCATGGCCGCCCTGATCAACCAGGCGACGACGGTTGCCATCTTCGGTGGGGACGGGTGCAGGACCGCGCAGGAGGAGACTCACACCCTCGCCCAGAAGCTCTCGCTCCTTCGCAGCGCCTCGCATTCGTGCTCCACGACCTCTTCGAGGTGCCGTTCGAGGACATCGCGCCGATCGTCGGCCGGTCTCCTGTCGCCGCTCGACAGCTGGCCAGCCGGGCTCGCCGGCGCGTCCAGGGCTGCGACGAGGTGCACTCCGCAGACCGACGCCGCCAGTAGGAGGTGGTCGAGGCTTTCTTGGCCGCCTCGCGTCTAGGGAACTTCGAGGCGCTCCTAACCATGACGTCCGGCGCCCGAGCGCATGAGAGCCGTTGTACGGGAGGGGAGCCGTCGTTGAACCCCATGGCCCGGAGCCTGTCGATCTCCTCTAGGGATGTGCGACCGCTCCCGCTCCTTGGCGGCGGCCGCCAGCCTGAGACGTCCAACGGCCCCCGCTTGCGCTCTGAGGAAGATCCCGTGCGTAGCCGCCAGGGAACGCCACCGCTGACCGAGCTGGCCGCACGCGGAGGACTAGTGCCGTCGGTTCGGGCGCGCTTGCGGACGTGATCATCGCCAGCCGTTCCCGGGCAGTAGATCACTTCCGCCGACCGGAGTTATGGGCTGACATAGTGGGCGACCAGGGGGACGAGCACCTGCGCGTTGGGGCTTCCCCAGCCGGTCACCGGGTCCCACCCGGGCGCCGCCTGATAGCCGGTGATCGTCTGCGTGGGCAACAGCACGGTGTTGGTGCCCGTGGTCACGTCGTGAAAGGCCTGGTGGTAGTAGGCACTGCGGCCGATCCGGTAGAGGGCGGGATTGACGAAGCCGAGGTCCCGGCCGGCGTACTGGTCGGCCAGGGCGATGACCGCGGCCCACAGCGGAGCGGCGACGCTGGTCCCGCCGCCCCCGATGAGGATGTAGTCCTGGCCGCCGTCGCTGATGGCGAGGGCCATGCCGGTACGCGGGTCAGCGTCGGCAACCACGTCGGGCACGCCCCGGGTGGCCCCGATGCCGGCGATGCCATCCTGGTAGGCGGGCCGGGGGAACAGCCGGCTGAAGCCGCCGCCGCCGGCTTTAGGTCCCCCCGCCGAAGGAGGGATGTTCCACGCGGTCTCGCCAATGTAGGCACCGGTGCTCTGGCTGGCGTGCAGGCTGGTGCCGCCGACGGCCAACGCCAGCGGGCCCGAGGCCGGCAGGTCCACCCCCTTGACCGCGGCGGAACCTGTCTCGGGGGGACAGGCAGTGGTGGCCGCGCCGGAGTCACCCGTCGAGACGACCACGGTCACCCGATCGCGTTGCGCGGCTTGCAAAACCGAGTTCACCTCGTCCACCTCAGTCGAGGTGAAGCACTGCTCTCCGGCGCCGGCGCTGAGCGAGACCACGCCACCGTGCGCAAGGCCGAGCCGCAAGGCGGCGACGACGGCCGCAGTCACCTTGCCTGGGCTGGCCGCGTACGATGACGGGATCAGGACCTCCCGGATGGCGGCGTCGGGCGCGAGCGCGTGCACGATCTCGGTGTCCGCCACTTCCTCGATCGACGCCAGCCACGGCGACGCCGCGTGCGCGAGGGTGTTCACAACTTGCAGCTGAGCCACAGGCAGGCCGAACAAGCCGTCAAATCGCGCCAGGTCTTGCCGGAGGTCCGAAGACGCCGGCACCGTGACGGCGGTAACCGCTGACGGCGATCCTGCCGCGGATGGGGAGAATTCCAACAAGACGACCGTCTGCCCGCGGCCGGTGATCCCGCGGTCCAGCAGCGGCTGGACGCCGTAGGCAGCCCGGAGCTGCATAGGTGTGTAACACGGTGGCCGGGCGGTCAGACAGTCAGCCACCACTGCAGCAGGCAAGCCAGTCGTCGGCGACGTTGTGGGACCGCCCGTTCCCGTGCTGCTGCCAGGCAGCAGGTGCTGGCAGGCGTCATTGGCCCGCGCCGCGGGGCTGTTCGGGTTGCCGTTCAGTTGCCCGCTGAACCTGAAGCCCTTCGATGGGCTGGGGTTGGGGAATCCCGATAGGCCGTGGGCTCGCATGCACTGCGCGTAGCCAAGGTTCGCACGGTAGTTCGCCGATCCTGTCGAGGCAGAGCCGGGAGAGGACGAGGGACTGCCGCACGCCGTCAGCACGGCGAGGACGGCCACGACAGCCACGACGGCCAGGGCCCCCGCGCGCCGCGGGACCCTACCATCTGTCTTGCGTTTCATCGCGGCTTCCTCAAGAAATCACAAAGGAACATTGTACCTTTCTCCCCCTAGCGCCACCGGTGTGCGAGAGCGGCCCGGCCACTCAGAGGCCGTGGCTTTCGAGACCCGCCTGTAGGTGGCGCAACGCCTGAGCGCGTAGCGCCGAACCTCAGCGCCTCTGGATATGCAGTCGACCGCACAGTCGCGCCCGAGTCGGCGTTCGCGAGCACGGTCGTCGGGCCGGCCAACCTGAGGATCTCAAGTACATAACGCCAGAGGGTGTCCTTGTTCCCTTAGAAGGTGGCGCGGTCATCACTGCGCGGA
>JBEKNX010000517.1:0-3288 GCA_049522375.1 Acidimicrobiales bacterium
GCGGCCGGCCCGGTCCGGGCGCCGCCTTCCAGGGCGGCGGTCTCCTGCTCCACCACCCCGGCCACGGTGCCCTGAGGGCCGGTCGCCACGGCACATTTGCCGGTGAAGCCGGGGTCGATGAGGAGGTGGCAGTCGGCTTTGTAGGCCTTGTCGGTCGGGCTCAAGGGCGGGTACAGGCTGGCCCCCCGCCCCGACAGGACAAGGCCGAGGACCGAGGGGTCCGAGCCGAGGCCGGCGACGGCACTGGTCGTCGAGGTGCTGGGCCGCTGCGGCCCGCGGCCGGGGGCGCGGCCGCGGTCCGCCGCCGCCGTCGGACGGGCCGCCGTCGGACGGGCCGGGGCCGAGCCGCAGCCGAGCGCGGGCAGGGCCAAAGCGGCCACGGCGCTCAGCACCAGCGCGACGGTGCCTCGGTTAGGGCGCATCGTTAAATGGTTACTGGAAAGCCGGCGCCCGGGTTCCTCGGCCCTCTATGACGGCGGCCTTACCGCCGCTGTAAGGTCACGCCCGGGAGGTCTGATGTCAGCTAGCACGCATGACGGCGACGGGGACCACGAGGCCGCGGGGCGGTCCTACACGGCGGAGAAGTGGCGGTTGCGGGCACTTTCTCCCCTCGATGGCCGCTACGGGCGGCAAATGGAGCCTTACGCCGCCGCCTTCTGTGAGGAAACCCTCATCCGGGAGCGCTTCGCGGTCGAGGTGGCGTGGCTCGTGCACCTCTCGGCCTGCCCGGGCGTCGCCGAGCTCGGCCCGGTGTCAGGAGCCGAACGCTGGGTGCTGGACGGATGGGCCCAGGACTTCGGTGCCGACGACGCCGCCGTCGTCAAGGAGATAGAGGCCCGGACCAACCACGACGTCAAGGCCGTGGAGTACTACCTGAAGCGCCGGCTCACCGACGAGCTGGGCTGGCCGGCGGCACGGGCGGAGTTTGCCCACTTCGGGGCGACCTCCGAGGACGTCAATAACCTGGCCTATGCCCGCATGGTGCAGGCGGCCTTGGCCCAGGTGTGGCTCCCGGAGGCCGAGGCCCTGGTCAACGACGTGCGGGACCTGGCCCGGGCCCACGCCGGGTTGCCCATGCTGGCCCGCACGCATGGGCAACCGGCCACCCCCACCACGCTCGGCAAAGAGCTGGCCGTCTTCGTGGCCCGCTGGGAGCGGCAGTTGCGCTCGGTGCGGGCCGTGCCCGTCCCGGGGAAGTGGGGCGGCGCCACCGGCACCCTGGCGGCTCACGTCGTGGCCTACCCCGAGGTCGACTGGTTGGCGGTGACGCGCCAGTTCGTGGAGGGCATGGGGTTGGAATGGGCGCCGCTCACGACCCAGATCGAGCCGCACGACTGGATGGCCGAACTGTTCGGGGCGCTGAGCCGGTTCGGCACGGTCCTCATCGACTTCTGCCGGGACATGTGGTCCTACGTGAGCCTGGGGTACCTGAGCCAAAAGCTCGTCGAAGGAGAAGTGGGCAGTTCGGCGATGCCCCACAAAGTGAACCCGATCGATTTCGAGAACGCCGAAGCCAACGCCGGCCTCGCCGGGGCATTGTTCGGCCACCTCGGTGAGAAGTTGCCCATATCACGTCTGCAGCGGGACCTTTCCGATTCTTCCGCTTTGCGGAATATCGGCAGTGCCTTCGGCTATTCCGGCCTGGCCGTGCTTTCGGCCCGGCGGGGCCTGGCCCGGACGGCTCCCGACCCTATTGCCCTGGCGGCCGACCTCGACCAAGCCTGGGAGGTGCTGGCAGAGGCGGTGCAAACGGTGATGCGCCGTTACGGCGTCGAAGAACCGTACGAGCGGCTGAGGGCTTTGACGCGTGGCAGAGTTCTGACCCCGGACGATTTGCAGCACTTTGTGCGCGACCTCGACCTCCCTGCGGAGGCACAGCAGCGGCTTTTGGCACTAACGCCGGCGACCTACACGGGCCTCGCAGCGCGGCTGGCTAGCATACTTGACCAGGAGTAAGTGGGGAAACTTTGCTAAATGTCCGCAATTGGCTAGTCCAACTTGACTAGCTCCAACTCGGGGGGCTCAGGGGTGAACGGTGAAAGCTCAGTGCATATTGACAGGGGCCATTGGCTCTACCGATTTGCCCTGGACGCGGGGAATATAGCCATATACCGGGCCCGGCGCGCCGGGCAAAGCCTGGCCCCGGCCGAGGTGTGGCGGTGCCTGGCCGTGCTGGGCGTGTCGGACGCCTTCATCGTGCCGGTGCACGGCAGCTGGCAGCCTTTTATCGAGCTCGGTGACGGGCGCCACCGCTGGGCGCTGGAAAACCGGCCCACGCTGGAGGAGGCGCAGGTGGCGGCCCGCCACTTCCTGGGCACGCTGGCCGACGCGGTGAGCAACGCCGCCCAAGCCCAGGGCCCCCTGGGGGAGAAGGACCCTGATGTGAACGTCAAGGCCCTGCGGGCGCCGGCTCCTCCACCCGCCCCGGGCGAGGACGCCGCCATCGACGCCGTCCTGGCCAAGGCGCGCAGCACCCGGGAGGCGTCGGGCTGGGAGCTCATCTACAGCCGTCAGCGCGTCCTGCGCTGACCCGCCGCCCGCCCAGGAGCTTGCGCCAGGCCCGGCTGGCGGCGGTGCGGGCTGCCTGCGACGGGGAGCACCGCAGGGACCAAAGGACCAGAGCGGCCGCTTTTCTGAAGTCGCCTGATTTCGTCGCCGCCAGCGCTTTGGAGACGCCCACGCCGGCGTCGTAGCGACGGGCCCGGCGCAGGCCGAGGGCGATGTCGGCCACGGCCTCGGTGTCCCCAGCCGCCAGTGCTCGGGCCCGATGGGCGGCCAGGACCCGGTCGCGGGCCCTGGCAATGCGGACGATGTCGGCCGACACGTTCTGGTCGTGATGGCGGTAGGCCACGGTGACGGTGCTGAGGTAAAGGCACGGTCCCTTCTCCAGCAACTTGAAGATCAGGTCTTTGTCCTCGGCGCCGTCGAACTCCGGGTCGAACCCGCCCACGGCCTCTACGGCCTGGCGCCGGGCCACCAGGCTGGGGATGAAAGGGCGGTTGCCTCCCGACAGGGCCGTGTGGCGGTTGGTCGGCCCTGACTCGTGGTCGACCTCGAACGGCTCCTTGGTGGTGCCCAAGACCACGGCAATGGCGCTGTAGGTGGCCACCGCCTCCGGGTGTTGGGCGAGGGTGCGCACAGCACAAGAAAGATGTGGGGGGTACCAGTAATCGTCGGAGTCCAAGAACGCGACCAGCTCGCCCCGAGCGTGCTCGAGGCCGAGGTTGCGAGCACGCGAAAGGCCTCCCCTGGGTGCACGGAGGAGGCTTATCCGGGCGTCGACGCTGA
>JBEKNX010000518.1:0-3269 GCA_049522375.1 Acidimicrobiales bacterium
CCAACGCCAGCGCCCGGGCCACGGGGGGGTCGCCTGAGGGCTCGTGAGGCCACAGCTCGAGTTCGGACGGCAACGGCAACTGGCTCCCGCGCTGATGACTTCAGGTTCCGCTGATCACCAGGATCCGCCCGCACTGCTCGCAGTGCTCGAGCGAACCGGCCGCTTCGTGGCGTATGCGGTCGAGCTCCATGGCGGGCAGGGTCAGGTGACAACCGTCGCAGCGGCCGCCGATGAGCCGGGCGACGGCGACGCCTCCCAGGCGCTCCCGGAGGCGTTGGTAAGTGGCCAGCAGCTGAGGGTTCGTCCCCGCCGCGGCCTCCTGGCGCTGCGCCTGCAGGAGGGAGAGGCTGGCGTCGACCTCCGTCTCGGCGGCGCGCAGCTGGCGCGAAAGATCGCTCGCGCGTTGGGAAAACTCCGCCAGCCGGGCGTCGTGCTCGCCCAGCTGTTTGTCGAGCGGCTCCCGCTCTTCCATCAGGCCCAAGACGCGGTCCTCCAGCTCCGAGGCCCGCCGGCGCAGACCTTCGACATCGTTGGCCATGGCCTGCAGCTCGCGCGACGCCGACACGGTCCCGCCATAAAGCCTTTTGTTCACTTGCACGATCCTGTCCTCTGTGGCTTTCAGCTCCCGTTCCGCCTCGGCCTGGCGGGCGGCGACCACGTCGAGCAGCGCGGCGACCGAGGACCGGGCCGACTCCTCCTCCGCGCTGGCCATGCCCTGCTCGGCCAGCTGCGCCCTCGCCGGTAGATGGGCCCTTCTGTGCAGCTCCTGGTCAATGTGCGTGTCAAGGTCCTGCAAATGCAAAAGGGCCTCGAGGTCAGCGGCATTTGCGGTCATGGTCCGGTCACCCCCGGGGTCGCCGTCGGCGTTCTGGTCGAAGAAGTTGCGGGCGGGTGCCCGGGCCCGCCAGACAGGTCCCCCAACCGCATCGGTACCCGCCTGGGACCAGGGGGCGCCGTGGTCGTCGTCGTGGTGGTCGCGCACGGGACCAGCTCGCCGTCCCATACGCATGAACTGGGCCCGACGCCCCCATGGGAGAGCAGGTCGTCCTGTTCGAGGGAGGGAGAGAAGATGTACTTGACCGGGGGCAGCTCGTAGACGTCAGGTGTGGGCCAGGCACTGTAGGGGACATGGCTCAGGGCGTACTGCATCACGTCGTGCCAGATTTGCGTGGGGTAATCGGCACCGAACACTTCTACACCGTCCACGTACATGGGCACCTCGCCCCGCGGGTCGCCCAGCCAGACCGATGAGACCAGGGTGGGGGTTATCCCGTTGAACCAGGCGTCGACGCTGTTCTCGGTGGTGCCGGTCTTGCCGGCCACGTCGGCGTTGCTCAGGGAGGCTGACGCCCCTGTGCCGTACTGGACGACCGCCCGCAGGGCCACCAGGGCCTCATCGGCCACCTGAGGCGAGAACACCCTGCGGCCGGGCCCCTCCCCGTTGTAGATCACCGTCCCGGTGCGGTCCACCACCCGGTTGACGAACCTCGGCGAGTGGTAGATGCCTCCGTCGGCCACCGTCGCATAGGCGGCCGCCATCTCGAGCGGTTTCACGGCCTCGCTGCCGAGAACGAGCGAGGGGTTCATGGGGTTAAGCGTCGAGTCGGTCAGGCCCATGCCCTTGGCCACGTCGATGACCTTCTGCAGGGTCACCTCGTGGGCCAGCCGCAAAAAGGCACAGTTGACGGACAGCGCTGTGGCTTCGACCAGGCTCACCACACCATTGGGGTCGCCGGGGTCGTTGTGCATCAAATTGTTCAGGTTGTAGCCGTTCGCCAGTGGCACCCCCGGGAACAGCACGGCGCAGGGAGACGTGCCCAGGATCGAGTCATTGACGTTGTAGCCGCTCTCGAGGGCGGCGATGAGCGTGAAGAGCTTGAAACCCGAGCCGGGCTGGCGCTGCCCCTGGGTGGCGTCGTCGAACTGGTCGGTGCGGGGGTGGGGACCTCCGACCAGCGCCTCCACGTTGCCTGTCCGGGGGTCAATGACGGCGAAGGCGGCCACGACGTCGGGGAGGCTGGAGGGGATGTCCGCTACCGCCACCTTTTGGGCATAGGACTGCAAAGACGGCACTTCGTTGGTGTAGATCTTCAGGCCCCCGCTGAACAGGGCGCTCACGCGCTCGTCCCTGGTCGCGCCGAGGGCAGGGTTGGCGAGCAGTTCGTCCACCACCTGGTCCACGTAATAGCCGTAGGTGGTGTACGACACCCCGGGCGCGTCGTGGACCACGGTGGGCAGCGGCGTTTCGTCGGCCGCGGCGGCCTGGGCGGACGTGACCGACTTGTAGTAGAGCATGCGTGAGAGCACCTGGCTGCGCCTCTCCCGCGCCCCCAACGGGTTGGTGATGGGGTCATAGCCACTGGGGGCCTGGATCAGCCCCGCTAGCAGAGCTGCTTGGGCCACGTTGACACGGTCGGCGTCCTCATTGAAATACTCCTTGGCCGCCGCCTCTACCCCATAGGCACCGTTGCCCAGGTAGACGAAGTTCAAATAGGCGTCCAGGACTTGCGCCTTGGCGTACTTGTCCTCCAGCCGCTCGGCCAGGACCGCTTCCCTTATCTTGCGGCTGATCGTCCTCTGGTCCGTGAGGTAAACGCCCTTCACGAGTTGCTCGGCAATGGTCGAGCCGCCCTGGACCACCGAGCCGGCGTTGACGTCGGCCAGCATGGCCCGGACGACCGATCCCACGTCCATGCCGCCGTGCAGCCAGAAACTGTGGTCTTCGGTGTCCAGTACCGCCTCGATGAGCGCCGGGGAGATCTGGTCGAGGGCGACGGGTTGACGGTTGAGGGCCGAGCGCAACGTCGCCATCACCGAACCGTCGGCGGCGTAGATCACTGAAGGTACCTGGGCGGCCGTCCCGAGGCTAGGCAACCGGATCTCCGTGGCCGTGGCCGTGTCGTGAACGAGGCGGCCGGTCGAGTAGCCCACTGCGACCAAAGCCGCCGCCACCAAGGCCCCCGCTGCCACCAAGACAAACACGAGACGCACCAGGGAGCGGGCGAAATGAGCCATTTTCCTCACCCACTGTACCCACCCTCGCCTCTACCCCGAGGCGCGCCGCCCAAGTCGGCGGGGCAACGGGCGCTCAGTGAGCCAGCATGCGCCGGGCGGCCTCCGCGATCTGGTCTACTTGGGGCAGCGTGGCCCTCTCCAGCAGGGGTTCGTACGGTATGGGCGTGTCGGCGGCGCCTATCCGGCACACCGGCGCGTCCAGGTCCCCGAAGCAGTGCTCGCCCGCCCACGACGCCACCTCGGCGGCAAAACCG
>JBEKNX010000519.1:0-3259 GCA_049522375.1 Acidimicrobiales bacterium
ATAAGGCGAGGAAGCCACCTCGTATAGCCATTCCCGGTACGGGCGGGCCCGGTCCGGGCCCTCGAGGAACTCGTCCTGGTCCGGCCAGGACACCCAGTCGTAGCGGTCCACGTAACTGTTCAAAAGGTGTTCGGACATCACTTGGTAGAGCTGGTAGAAATCGACGCTGCGGGGGACGGTCGTGAGCTCGAGGAGCTCGGGCTCGAGCGACCGCAGCACCGCCGGCGTCTCGTCGGTCGAGCCGTGGTCCCAGGCGACCACGTCGTGGCCCTGCTCGCGCAGGTAACGGACGGCTTCTTCCACGAGGTCCCCGTCGTTGTAGCACAGGAGCACGCCGAGCAGTCGGGGCGTGCCCGGGCGCCCGCCCCCGTGCTGCGTTGCGTCGGTCATCTGCGCTCCCAGGCTATCTTCGGATAGCTTCGCGGACGGTGGTGACCAAGCAGCAGCCGACGGGGGCCGTGGTGCTGGGCATGCACCGCAG
Source organism: Acidimicrobiales bacterium (assembly GCA_049522375.1). Lineage (GTDB taxonomy): Bacteria > Actinomycetota > Acidimicrobiia > Acidimicrobiales > Palsa-688 > Fen-671. Next base: position 482 of record JBEKNX010000519.1, read on the forward strand.
CGGCACCAGCGCCATAGCCGGCTTCCTGGCCAAGGCCGGCTTTTACGCCGGCGAGGAAGCCGACCTGCTCCCGGCGGCCGAGGACAACCCCAAGGGCTTCTTCGAACGGACCGACGTCAATGCCCTCAACGACAACCTGCTCGAGGAGCTGGGCGGGGCCTGGGACAAGCCGCCGCCCCGAGCGCTGGTGGCCGAGCGGGCACCGGCGTGGCAGGCCAGAGCCGAAATGGCGCTGGCCGGTCTCGATGCCGGAGCCGGGAGCCGGCCCCTGGTCCTCAAGGACCCCCGCATCAGCCTCCTGCTGCCGGCCTGGTTGCCCGTACTGGACCGCCGTTTCGCCATCGTCTTGGTGGACCGCAACCCGGTCGACGTCGCCCTCTCGGTGCGCCGGAGGGACCGGCGCCCGCTGTACGTGGCCCTAGCGCTGTGGCAGACCTATTCCACCGAGCTGCTGGCCGGACTGGACGGGCGGCGTGTCCTGGTCGTGCGCTACGAGAGCTTTGTCGAAGACCCTGACGCCGGTACCCGGCTCCTGCTCGACCGGTTGGCCGAGGTGCTACCTGTAGAGGGGGCTGACGCCGCCAGGGCGCAGGGTTTCGTGTCCGCGGACATGCGCCACCACCAGACCGGGCCGGAGGGCCAGGCCAACGAGCAGGAGCTAACGGCCGCCCAGCTGGCCCTGTACCGCTGGTTGGCCGGGTTGCCCGAGGGCTGGGTAGAGCTATCTGCTCCTGACGAACTGCAGGCCGAGCCGGAGAGCGCGCTCGTCACCGCGGCGGAGTACTACGACGCCGTGGCCGACCGCTACGGCATGGAGACGGCCTACGACATGGAGCGCCACAAGGCTTTGCATTTCGAGCAGGCCACCGAGCTCAAGGACCAGCACATCGCCAACCTCGAGGCGGCGCTGGGGGGCCTGCGCCGCCAGGTCGAAGACCAGGCGGCGCGCCAGGCCGCCCTGGACGCACAGGTCCAGGAGCTGGAGGGAGCCAACGAGGCGCTGCGCCACGAGCTGCGCACCCTACGCGAGGACGGGCGGGCGGCGGCTGGCAACCTCCTGGCCGTGGCAAAACGCGGGTTGTCGGGCCGACCGGCTGACTAACGGGCCAGCCGCCTGGCCGACCCGCCGCCTGGCCGACCCGCCGGCTCGTCAGCCCGTGGCCGCCGCCTCCGGGGACAGGCGCTCCACCATCAGATCGGGCGCCCGCCGGGGCGCAAGGCAGAAGTCGACCAGAGGTTGGGCGGCTCGTTGCCAGGTGTAACGCTGCGCCATGGCGGCAAAGCGGTCGCGCCGCGGGGGGTCCGCCAGTACCCGGGACAGCGCCTGCTCCAGGCCGGCCACGTCACCGGCGGGGACGGTCACGCCCAGGCCCGCCGCTGCCACCTCCGCCGCCAGGACGTCCCCGCCCGTCAGGACCATGGGCAAGCCCGCCCACAGGTAATCGAGGACCCGGGACCGGAACGAGTAGCGGGTCTCGAGATGGTCGAGGTGAGTGCTGACGGCCACGTCGGCGTCGAGCAGGAAATCGGCGCGCCGCTCGTACGGGACCCACCCGGGGTTGAAGAACACGTGCTTGCCCGTCAGCCCCAGCTGTGCCGAGACCTTCTGGAGCTCCGTGGCGATGGGCATCTCGGGCACGGCGGGATTGGGATGGCGCAGCCCCAGGAACACCAGGCGCAAGTCGGCTACCCGGTGGCGCAGGCGGTCGACCGCCCGCAGCAGCGAGACCGGGTCCAGCCAGTTATAAACCCCCCCGCCCCAGAGCACCACCTTGTCGTAAGGGCCGATACCAGGCAAAGTGCCGCGCAGGCCATGGGCCTTCTGGCGCGGCGGTTCAGAGGGTAACCCGTAGGGCACGACCGAGACGAGCTCTTCGAGAAGGGGGTCGGCACCGTAGTTATAGGGGTTGACACGGCCCAGCGCCGCCAGCGACCCGAGCCAGAAGTCCCTCTGGCGCTCGCTGGCGCAGGTGAAGAAGTCGCCCCGCAGCAACGCCACGTTGATGACCCCGGCCTGGCGTGCCACTGCCCTGTCGTGCGCCTGGACGTCGTCACCGCCCATCTCCAGGTTCTCCAGGTGGACGGGGTCGTAAACGTCGACGGCCACCGGCTTGTCAGTCTCGCGCAGCTCCCGGGCCATGTACACCAGGGCGCTGGGGGCGAAGGAGACGTCCGCGCTGGCCACCAGTTCGGGCAGAGCGGGACCGGCCGCCAGACGCAGCTCGGCGTTGGGGTGCGCCCCCGAGACGGCCACCGTGCTGGCCAGGACCACCTCCATGTGCTCGCCCAGGACCTGGGCCAGGTTCCAGGCGCGGATGGCGGGCCCCGGCATCTCCGGCCCGATGGGGTCGGTCGAGAGCACCAGCAGCCGGCGCCCGTTACGCTGCCTGGCTGTGAGGTCGCTTGTCGCCGCCGTGAAGGTACCCGCTATCCCCGCCGGGGTACCCGGCCTACCCACATCTGGCGTCCCCGTATCAGGCATCCCCGTGAGGGTACCCGCCCCTACCACATGGGTGCGAGGCCGGCCGTGACGCGCGTGCTCGTGCTCACCGCCGACGTCCTGAGGCCCCAGATGGCGGGGCCGGCCATGCGCGCCTGGCATATCGCCGACCACCTGGCCGGTGAGCACGACGTCCGGCTCATCACGACCTCCCCGTACTGCGAGATCACCTCGGACCGCTTCGTGGTCGCCGCCGCCGGGCCCGATGAGCTGGCCGAGGCCGAAGCCTGGAGCGACGTGATGGTCCTGCAGGGCTACGTCACCCACCACCACCCCGT
>JBEKNX010000520.1:0-3237 GCA_049522375.1 Acidimicrobiales bacterium
AGCCGGCGCAGGCGAGCTCGGCCGCCAAGGGCACCACCGGTCCTCGCCGGCCCGCCTCGACGGCCCCATGGCCGTCCTTGCGGTCCTCGCCGGACGACCGGGCCCGGCCTGTGCCGGCGGCGGTCGTCCTCGGCGCCAGTGGGATCCTGTTGGCGAGCGTCGTCGGGACCGTGGTGGGAAGTGTCCTCACCACGGTCGTGGGGACGGTAGAAGAGCTGGAAGGGACGGCCGCGGCATGACCGGGCGCTGGTGCGCTCGTCGACGTCGGTCTGGCCCTCGCCGGGGCCCGGGCCGAAGTAGCCGCCGCGGGGCCGCCAACCGTGATGACCCCGGTTGCGTTATGCGGCATGACGAGCACCCAACCCGGGTAAATCCAGTGGTCATCGATGAGCGCGCGACCGTCGGGTTGCATCCGGCCCCGGTTCATCTGGTCGATCACCAGGTCGAGCCGCCAGTCGCCGAGGTGCTGCTCGGCGATCACCGAGAGGCAGTCACCGGGCTGGACCACGTAGACCTTGGTGCCGGGTTTCAGCCCCGCGAAACCGTTACCCGGTGAGGGCGCCGACGCAGCTGCAGCCCGGGCCGGCGGGGATGGGGGCTGATGGTCAAGGGACCCGGGGTGGGCGATATGGCGCCCGACAGCGTTGGTACTAACAGGCGCCGCTTCGGGCAGTACTACCTCCGCTCTGGGCCTCGCTCCCCCATCCTTGTGAGCGGCGGGGCCCAGGGTGATCATGTGCGGCGGGGGCGCCGCTGACAGCGACGCGGAGGCCATCCCGCTCGACATAGCGACGGTCGCCAGCATCGACAAGCCGGCGACGGGTTGGAGCAAGCGACGTACGATCGGCAGCGTCCAGCGGCCCGCCGTTTCTTGCAGCCCCTGTAGCCGGGCTGCGCCGGCCAGCACCCAAACCAGGGTGGTCGCCAGTACCCACCCGGAACCCATCAGGCCGAAGACGCGGATAAGGGCCGTGACCGCGCCCTGGGGGCTCGACGTCGCCAGCCAGGCATGCAGGTTGGACCATCCCACCGATCCCATCACCGGCGTTGAGAACCAGAACACGACGAACAGCGCCGTTTCCACCACCAGCAACCCGACCACCCGCAACCAGCCCGATACCCGTCCCATTTACAACGACGCTCCTCTCAGACCTTCACCATCTGCGCACTATCGCCAGTTGCCGCTCCCGCCCCCAACGGCAAGCGCACCATCCTCGTGACCCGTTCACCGAACGGCATTAGTGCCGGGTCGCCCAGTGGGACGAAGCCCAGGTCCCCGTAATAGGTGGCAAGCCGGTCGTTGGCGGCGTCCAACGTCAAGGCCCACCCGTGTTGGTCCGCCTCATTGACAACCTTCCTCAGCAGAGCACGTCCGGCGCCGGGGTCCTCGCTGGCGACGATTTGGACTTCGACAATGCGGCCACCGACTGGGCGTTTGGCACCGGCCGGACCCGGCGTAAGTGGGTCGGGCCAGTGGGACAAACGGGCTTTGGCCCTGCCCACTCGCGCCGCCCGCCACCCCATCGCCACCGCCAGCCCACCCAAGCCCAAGAAGCTAAGAGCCGGTACCACCCCAAGCCCGACCGAGACCCACAGCCCCATCCAAATCATCCACCCGATCAGGGCGATCGCAGCGCTCAGCAGCCATACCGACAGGGCCAGCAGGCGCCGACGGGGCCCCGGCGCCCCTTTCACCCCGCACACCGCGGTCCCCAGGTCGTTCGCCCGCCAACCATCCCAGCCAAAGGCCGTCACTGTCATCAGCCGCACAAAGAGCCGCCGGCCCGGTACGGGCAGCACGTAGCGCATGTAGGGCTGGTCAGTGAAACGACGCGCCGCCACCCCCGACAGGTGCCACAACCCGGCGCCATTTCCCCGAGCCAGCAGCGTTACGCCCGACCGGTTTTTCAAGACTGGCTCCCGCCGCCGACAAGGACCGAGCGGACCTCTTGGACCACGTAGGGCTGGAACGCCTCGGCCTGGTCTACGGGGCCAAGAGCGACTGTCTCGGTGACACCGAACCCGCTAAAGGTATAAGACCCTGCCCAAGCGACGATCACCCCGACCGGGAACGTCCCCATGTCCACGTAGGTGTGCGTGGTCGACGCGTTCGCTGCGCTACCGGAGCTGCCTGCGGTGTCGCTGACCGCCGTCTCGCCATCCCCGAACGACCAGTAGTAGGCCACCGGGTGCACGGTGACGGTGACCGAGTAACCGCCAACGACAAGGGGCCCAACGGTGAGATCCGCACCTGCTGCGTCGTCGTTCAGCCAGAACCAGGTAGGGAGCTGGACCAACCCGTAGGAACCCGGGTTGAACTCGACCTGTGGCACAGGGAGCGGCGCGGCCTCCCAGATCGCCCCCAAGCTCGGTGGCGGAGGTGGCGGCGGTGGGTTACACAGGGTCTGGCCGGCGTAGCCCACCACCGCGCCGGTAGTCGAGCTAATGATCTCGACGTAAACAGGCACGCTGTCACCAGCTGGTAGATCGGTGAGCGGGTTAGAGCCCGCTGGTACAGGGGTCAGGCCAAGCTTCCCATTCGCTAGGCACACCTCGCCGTTCAAAGCACATTCGGTGCACGGTATGTCCTCGTAGTAATAAGGCGGCGTAGATGAGGGAGGGGGATCGGGCGCTGGCGGCACAGATCGGGTAGGCGCCCCGCCGGCTCCGACGGAGCCAGTCACACCACCAGAACCGAGGCTACCACTACCGCTGCCCCAACTGCCATTGCCACCTCCCCCGCTTCCGGCATAGGCCGATAAAGGTGCTGCAACCGACATAGTTACTATAAGAGCCACTACCACAACGGTGCGACGGCGGACGCTCATTTTGCCAGCGAACCGAGCCCACCAGATGGATTCAGTTTGTGGATGCTGAAGATCCGCCACCTGCCGTCTGTACCTTGGGCCAACGTTACGGAAAAGGCGTTCTTACCACCGCCCGGGGAATGGCCTACTACCTGCCCTTCGTTGTTGAGATATTCACCAACCTTTTGGTTGAGGACAATGGTGACCGCCGCCCCTGGAAGGTACAGCCGGTGCCCATTAGTTACTGCCGCCTTACCCTTGATCGGGGGGAACGGCTTAGGAGGGTTTGTCACCGCGATCCAATCGATCTCGCTTGGCGACGGGTCAGTGTGCCAGTCTCGCTTGACCAGTTGGGTCATGAGGTTCACGTCCCCCTGGTACGCCTGACCACCCCTGATCATGTAATTGCCAACTAGAGCCGGGTTAGGGT
>JBEKNX010000521.1:0-3232 GCA_049522375.1 Acidimicrobiales bacterium
CACGGAGGCCGGCGCACCACCGGTGCCGTCGCCCACCTCCAGCCAGGGCGGCTCGTCGTCGTCGACCCCCGAAGAGCCGCCCGTCCCCGTGCACGAGCAACAGGAAGCGGCCAGCTTGCTCGTCGATAACTGGGCTGACGCCGCTTTCGCCGTGCCTGAGAGCCCGAGCCCAGGAGAAGTGCTCGGTACGCCGGTCCTGGTCGGGGGGGCGGACCTAGAAGGCTCCTCGGCCACTTTGGTGTCTTACGTTGGCCCATCTGGGCCCCGAGAGGTGCTCATGGCCACGGTCCACCAAGATGCTGAGCCCAAGCTCCTCGAGGCCCTGGCCGTGTCGGAGACCAAGATGGTGGCCGTAGAGGTCGAAAAGGAGGTCACCGGCCGGCTCCCCCTCGACGTGTCTCACCAGCTCCACGAAAGGCTCGTCACAGCAGCCAAGTCGGTCAACCATCACTTGCACCAAGGCGACGGCGTCCCGTCCCACACAGTCGACAGCCTCGCCAAGCTGGGTACCGAGCTGGCCCAGCTCGGCGCCAGCACCCAGACTACGGCTGACCTCGAGATGCTGGCTACCTACCGTTCCCACCTCGACGGCATCAAGGCCCGGCTGGAGCCGAACTGGTTAATGCCCTATGCAGAGGGCGGCAAAATCCCGTTTATCGCCGAGTACACCACGACGGCGATGACAACGGTGACCGAGTACATCCCTGCGCCGGTGCCGCTCGCCGACGACCCTCAGTCGTGCCCTACGACCCTGCGTGACGCCACCCGGATCAAGCCCAAGATCGTCAACGGCGAGACGACCTGGGACGGGTCGGAGCGCTCGGCCGCCGCCGGCAAGGAGTACGTGATCGACCTCGGGGCGGGCTACCAAGGCGTGTACCGGCCCTACGCCGGCCACAAACCCCATACCGACGACTACTCCCTCCGAGGGAACCTCGAGATCATCGCTCCCCCAGGAGCGGGCCACGGCAGGGCCCTGGTGGAGCGGCTCGGCCGCATAAACCTGGTCAACCGTCCCATGACCCGGGCCGAGGGAGAATGGGCCTACCTCGCCCGCAATATCGAGGCCCAGGACCTCGGCGCGCACCCCGCCGTTTCCCAGGCATTGGCGGTGGCTGGGGGGGTTGACGAGGCTGCTCTTGACTCGGTCTTTGCCGCTCATGCCAATGAAGCGATCGGCATGGACGACGCTCAGCTGTCTGGCTTTGCTCAGCGCCTCGCGTTGGAGGCCGAGGCGGCGTCGCTGCCTACCAAGGTGAAGATCGTCCGCGACGCCGTGGCCAAAGCCACCGGTTACGGCGACGGAGCCGCTCTGGCTGGCTCAGCGGGCTACGACCCAGCTCCACGACGCTCCGGCGGGTGGCTGACCTGGGAGCGCTTCGACATCACCAGCGATCCCGCACAGCTTAGGAAGGCCTGTGGGACGGTCCCGCTCCATCATCGCCTCACCGGTTCGGCCAGCGCGTCGGGAGGGGTGCTGGCCATCCTTCGCAATGGGGGCGCCCTGGCGTCGACCGAACGGCGCCGGCGGATGGGTACCGCTGTCGGGCTTGGGATGAGCGAAGGCCCCGACATGAAGTCCGGTGGAGCAAATGCAGTGTTCTTGCGCCGGGGCCACGCACCGGGGGGCGCTGCGCTCGTCTGGGACGACCCGACCGTCTTGCTGCGACGCTCGGACTGGTACGCCTACGGCGGTGACCACTTCGGGAGCCTGAACCCGGCAAGCGGCCACTCCGTCTCGGGGCTCACACGCGACCCGTTCAAGGTGGTGACCTTCAACGGCAACAACGAGATCATGTTCCGCGACGGGATCGACCTGCTCGGCACCGAAGCGCCCAGCCGGATCGTGTGCGGCTCGGCAAAGGCTCGAGATGAGGTGCTCGGCTTCCTCAAAGACAGGGGCGTGACCCATTTGCATGGGAGAGCAGTCCAGGATGTCGTGCACGCGTGAGTGAACTTTAGGTACAGCGAAACCACTGCAGACCAAAGACCCTGCGCCGCCGAAGTGAAGCGACGGCGTGCATGACCCGCCCCTTTTGCCGCTGAGATCCGGGGCACTCCCCAGGTGGCGCCGCCGAGCGCCCAGAGGGACAGCTGTGCAAGGCACCGGGTCGTCACCACGGTCTCGCCGGGGGCCGAGCACGACTCGACTCCGGCACTCCCCTACCGAGCCCTACCGTGGATTGTTTGCAGTACGGGGCGACCGTGACACCGCTCCGGGCCAAGGGATTGACTGGCATGCCGAACTGTCTGACGGAGTTCATCGTTGCCTGGCCCGGAGGGGCCCGGAGCGCAGCTTCGGTCGACAGCGCCGGCACGCTCTCTCTACGGTTCACGAGCGGCGCCACGATCCGAGTTGACCAGGACCCCCAGTACGAGGCGTGGCAGGTCAACGGGCCAGGCAACTACCTCGTCGTCTGTACCCCGGGGACGACAGGCGACTTGGCCATCTGGGACGAGCAGCACTGACCACCCGACGGCACGGCTTTGCGTACGGAGATGCCGCGTGGTCAGCGTTATCGGACCCGGACGGGTGGCGAGCCTCGCTACTCTGGGAGGACCTCGATGGTCCCGACGATGTGGCCGTTGAATTCCTCGAGCTCCTCCGCCGGTACCCAGTACTCCTGAAGCTCTCGACCACCGACGTCGCGGACCTCGTACCGCCCGAGGTACTCGCTGTCCACATTGAAGCCCAGCACGTAGCCGACGTTGCCGTTCGCCTCGTCCTTGGTGTTCCAGTCGCGAGCGATACGCACCGCGTAGTCCTCGGTCAGAACGGGGTAGAAGATCGGCTTCCAGGCGAGCCTCGGCGGGAAGCGGGTACAACCGGACGCCTCGATGAGGTCGAGCTCTCGCTGGCCGATCGGGCGGTACAAGCGTGTCGTGGGCACGCCACGATTCTCGCCGCCCCGACGCTGGGAGCACCGAACTTTCGTCTTGCGTCTCTCTCAGGAGCCGCTGTCTGGCTGCTCGCGGGACGCACCTGGTCGGAGTGCTGCGCGGGTCACGGGCAGCCCGTCCCGACCAAGGAGCAACCACGTTCAGCGGTGCGCCGCGGCTACGAGATCGTTCTGCTTAGGTCTCTGCCGGGGGCGTCAAAGCGCTAGGGGGCAGCAGTGGCTGGCTGCCAACTGGCACGGCCAATACCTCGGCGAAGATGAGGTGCGGGATGGCGTCGAGGCTCACCGACAGCGTCCGCTCCAGGAGGGCCGCGATGGGCGAAGTGTCGAGT
>JBEKNX010000522.1:0-3231 GCA_049522375.1 Acidimicrobiales bacterium
GTCGTCGTCACCGACCTTGGCGATCCCCGGGAAGTGGGCCAGCGTCTCGACCACGTACCGCAGGACGCTGGCCGGGGCCGTGCGGCGGCCGATGAGCTGGCGGACGAAGGTGCGTCGGACGTCGCTCGCAGCCGGCCAGGCCTTATTGTTGGCAATGACCGCGCGCCTCTCGACCTTCTGCTCCTCGGTCATCCCGCCACCCTTGGGGGCGGTGGTCCCGGTCCGCGTCGTGAGCTTGTCGACGTGGCCGTGGCCCACCGGGTCGGTGCAGAGGTAGGCGGCCTCGGCGCCGCCTCCCCAACTCCGGGTGCGGATGGCCGCGGCATGGCCAGGGCAGCGCTTGTGGGCGGCCGGCGTGAGCGTCTTGCGGCCCTTGGGGGCTGGCAGGTCGCTGAGCCAGGCGGCTCCCTCGGGAGCGGTCCACCCGTCCTCGAGCTCGATGATCGCTACCCCGGCTTCGGTGAGCTCCTGGGTGAGCGCCTCGCGCTGGCGGGCGGCATCTCGCTCGTGCTGGAGCCGGCTCGCCAGGTGCTCGAACTGCCAGGGGCTTCGGACCGCCGCGACGGCCAGCTCCTTGAGGGCGGACGGGTCGTCGTCGAACCCAGCCAGGACGGCGGCCTGGTCCAGCGTCAGGTCGTGGCGCTGGGCGATGGCCACCGCGGCCTCGCTGCGACCGACCTTGACCGCTGCTCGGACCTGCTTGGCCGGTACACCAGTGAGCTCGGTGACCGCCTTCTGGGTCATCCCCTCCATCCCGGCGAGGTGCTGGATGGCCACGGCTTGCTCAATCGGGGACAAGTCTGTCCGGCTGCGATTCTCAACCAGGACCCCGGCCATCTGCTGTGCGGCGCTGAGGTCCGTGCGGACGTAGACGGGGATCTGGGCGATGCCCGCTGCGATCGCCGAGTGCTTGCGGCGCTCACCGGCGATGAGCCAGAGCTCGCCGTCGTCGTCCTGGCGGACCAGCGGGGGGTTCAAGATCCCGAGTGCGGTGATCGAGGCGGCCAGGCCCGTGCGATCGCGCTTGGGGCCTCGGACGTTGTCGGGGTTGTCGTGGACCGTGGTCGGATCGACGAAGCGAAGCTCGAATCCGTTGGGCACCACCGGTGCGCTCATCGCTGACATGGTGATTCTCCTTGCTCGTCCCGCTCGGGCGTCTCCCGAGCCGGGTAAGACCCGCTTGTCTGCGGGGACCCCACCGCCGTCAAGGGACGGCCGCAGGCCGAGCCGCCGAAGCGGAGGCCGGTCGGTCCGGCGAGCGGAGCGAGACGGTTGGGCCGACCGTGCCGGCGCCCCGGAGGCGGCCCTTTACGGGGGAAGGGGTGCAGACACAATGAGAAACCCCGGCAGGTAGAAAACCTGGCAATGTCTAACTTGACGGACCCAACCTGACGTGCGATAATGGGGTTATGGAGTTGTCCATGCCTCAGATCGCAAGCCTCATTCCCACCGAGGCCGACGCCTACAAGCTCCTTGAGGAGTGGCGCTGGCACGGTGAGCCGGTCTGCCCGCACTGCGGCTCCATCAATGACCACTACGAACTCAAGCCCCGAGATGGCGTAGCCAAGACGAACCGGGGAACGCCGACCCAGAGGCGCCAGTGGAAGTGCAAGGACTGCCGGGCGAAGTTCTCCGTGCTGACCAAGACGATCATGCACGGCACGCACATCCCGATTCGGACGTGGGTGTTCGTGATTTTCGAGCTGTGCGCCTCCAAGAATGGGATTGCGGCTCGGGAGATTGAGCGGCGCTACAAGCTGTCCCCAAAGTCCGCCTGGTTCATGCTGCACCGAATCCGCGAGGCAATGGCGAACGGTTCGGGCGACCTGTTCAGTGGCGTCGTTGTAGCCGACGAGACGTGGATCGGAGGAACGCCGAAGAACCGACACGCCCACAAGCGGGTCGGTTCCAAGCAAGGCAAGACCGACAAGACGCCGGTACTGACGCTTGTTCACTCAGAGACGGGCGAGGTGCGTTCCAAGGTCGTCGCCAATGTCTCCGGCAAGACTCTCCGATCCGTGATAGCGGAGCAGGCTCGCATGGAGGACACGACGCTGCACACGGACGACGCCGGCACCTACGGCACCTTCGGCTCAGAGCTGGCGGGTCACCACAGCGTCAACCACAAGGCCGGGGAGTACGTGCGGGATGGCGTCTCAACCAACAAGGCAGAGAACTACTTCTCCCAGCTCAAGCGATCCATTGACGGGACCCACCACCACGTCAGCCGGGAGCATCTGCCTCGCTACCTTGCCGAGTTCGACTTCCGGCATTCCACGCACAGGCTGACGGATGCCGCTCGGGTAGATGCGCTCATGGGTAGAGTGGTCGGCAGGCGGCTGATCTACTCGGACTCGTAGAGGGGGCGCGATCCATGACGACGATCACGCTCAAGATCGAAGGCCCTCCGGGTCGCGTCCCCGCAGATGCCCTTGCCACCGTCCTCAACCAGTCCCTAAAGATCCTCAAGGATCTTGCGCGGCGGGAAATCGTTACGTGGTATGTCACGGACCTCAAGATCGATAGTGCTATGGCCGCTCTGTCTGCCGATGATCAGACGGACACCCCGTTGCGTCTTGCTACGGAACTGGTGCAGGGCGTACGGGCCGTGGAGTCAGGTGAGGGCTTGCCCGCCTTCTTCTCCGACGCCTCCCTGTACGGCCTTAAGCAACTTGCCAAGCCGCTCGGCACCGAAGGCGCTCGCTACCTTGATGTGAGCGTCGGCCAGAACGGCACCCGAGAGACGGCCCGTGCGACCAATCGCACGGTCGACAACCTCGCCATCCTCCGAACCGCACGTTCCCGTGCGCTCGGTTCCATAACTGGCGTACTGGACACGATCTCCCTTCGTGGACCTCGCGGCAAGTTCGAAGTCGTTGACCCCGTCAGTCGCCGGCCGGTGACGTGCGCGTTTCAGACGGCACAGGAAGAGACGGTAAAGGGAACCCTTCGGAAACGGGTGGTCGTCCGCGGCACGGTTGTTCGCAACGCAAAGGGCCAGCCGATCCGCATCGAGGACGCCACCTTTGAAGTCCTGAAACCATCTCCGCCGTTGGTAACGCTGGTGGGGATCGATCCGGAGTTCACGGGCGGAGAGCCAACCGGTCCATACATGGAGCGGATCTGTTCATGATCCGCTACAAGCGGCCGTATCTGGACAGCTCCGTCTATATCTCCGCTATTCAGGGGGAGAGTGGTCGTGCCGAAATAGTGCGTCCGATTCTTGACGCT
>JBEKNX010000523.1:0-3213 GCA_049522375.1 Acidimicrobiales bacterium
GCCCTCGCTACCACCTGGAGGCAGTTCGACCACGCGCTCGATGACTTCATCACGACGAAGATGATCGCGGCCTAAAACTTGACCTGACCGTGAACTTCGCTGCGCCCTAGTCGGGCTAGCCGTACCGGGAGGGCGCTCAGGACCACGGTGCCGCGCACGGGTTGACGGGCCCACAGCCGGGGCCACGCTGAGCCAAGGAGCCGTCGTGTCCGTTCCCGCCCCGTACCCTCTCCAGCTGGAGTTCCACGCCGACCGTCACATCACGCACTGGCGACCGCTCGTGCAGTTGCTCCTGGCCATCCCGCACCTCGAGCTCGCCGAGGAACCTCACCTCCATACCGCCACCCTATGGCCGCCGCCCTGGCCGCGCTTGAGCAGCCTCTAAACCGCGCTGAGGTGCCGGCCTCAGCGCGACGGCAGTCCCACCTCAGGCCCTGGGCGCACGCTGTTCACAACACCGGAGCATCGACTAAAGGAAGACCAATGATCAAGGCAAGGCATCCAACTAAGCGCTACGGCAAGACCGTGGCCGTCGACCAACCAGTACCGCTGGCCCAAAGACCACGGGCATTCACCTGGGCACGGATCGCTGGCCTCCTGGTGACCATCGTCCTATTGATGGGACTTGTCTACGTGGGAGTCTCGTCCAGCTCGGGAACGGTCTCGGTCCCGCACGGGGCGCACGCCGGCCAGCTGACCATGCACCCGTGCACCAGCGGCGGCTACCGCGCCGACTGCGGGACGCTTGTCGTGCCCGAGGACCGGGCAAACCCCCGGTCGCGCCTGATCGCGCTGCCGGTGACGCGGATCCTGGCTCGCTCATCCCATCCGCTGGCGCCGATCTTCGTCCTCAACGGCGGCCCGGGCATTACCAACATGACGTTCCCCCAAGCGAGCCGCTACGCCGCCCAGCACGATGTCGTCATGGTCGGCTACCGCGGCGTCGACGGCTCTTCGGTGCTGAACTGTCCCGAGGTGACGGCGGCGCTGGAGAGCTCCGCAGACTTCCTCGCCAAAGCGTCGCTGAGCGCGTACTCCCAGGCCTTCGCCTCGTGCGCGCAGCGGCTTGAGCGGTCCGGCGTAGACCTCGCCGGCTACACGCTGGCGGAGCAGGCCGACGACATCGAGGCCGCTCGCGTCGCGCTCGGCTACAGGCGCATCGACCTGCTCAGCGAGAGCGAAGGGACCCGTCTCGGGATGATCTACCAGTGGCGGTACCCGAGCAGTGTCGACCGCTCGGCGATGATAGGGGTCAACCCGCCCGGGAACTTCCTGTACAGCGGAGCCGAGATCGACCAGGGTATCCAGCGTTACTCGGCGCTGTGCGCGCAGCAGCCCGCCTGTCGCGCCCGCACCGCCAACCTCGCCGCCAGCATGCAGCGCACGGCGGCGCACATGCCGAAGCGGTGGTACTTCCTGCCGATCCAGCCGGGCAACGTCCTGATCGGGACGTTCATGGGGCTCAATGAGGCGACGGCGGTGGATGCGCCACTGTCCGGGCCGAACACCCTCGACTCGTGGATCTCCGCCGCGCAAGGCGACCCGAGCGGCTTTTGGCTGCTATCGCTGCTGGCCGGTATCTCTCTCCCCCAGTCGTTCGTCTGGGGCGAGTTTGCCAGCATCGGGATGGCCGACGCGCAGCCCGTCGAGCGCTACTACAGCTCCGGCGCGGACCGGGGCTCGATCATCGGAAATCCCCTGGCGGAGTTCTTGTGGGGGGCCGGAGGCCTCGTGCACGCCTGGCCGGCCAACCCGGGCGAGGACCAGTACACCAGCGTGCAGAACTCGAACGTCCCGACGCTGCTTGTCGGCGGCACGCTCGACTTCCAAACCCCGGCCCAGAACGCCACCAAGGAGCTGCTGCCGCACCTGCCCAACGGGCACCAGGTCATCTTGTCCGGGCTCGGGCACGCGGACGACTTCTTCTCCTACGAGCCGAGCGCCAGCACGCAGCTGCTGACCACGTTCTACGCCACCGGGCGGGTCGACACGTCCCGCTACACCCCGAACGTGGTCAGCTTTGCCACATCGCCCACGCAGGCCGCGATTGCCAAGGACATCCTTGGGTTTATGATGGGCCTCGCCGCCCTGGCTGCCCTGTCGCTGCTCTGGGTAGGGCTCCGGGTACGCAAGCACGGTGCCGCCGGGCGCAAGACCAGCGTCGTGGCCCGCACCATCGTCCCGGTCGTGCTCGGGCTCGGCGGCTGGCTCGGAGCAGCCCTAGTCGTCCTGACGCTCTGGCCCGCGCTGTCCCTGAGCAGCGAAATGCTCGGGATCGTCGCCCCCAGCGTGCCGATCGCGCTGGGCCTCTACCTGGCCTGGGCGCACCGCGACTGGGACCGTGCCACCAAGTCACGCGGGCTCCTAGCCGCAATTGCCGGCGCCCTGCTCGGAGGGTGGCTCGGGTTCAGCGCGGTATCCGGGCTGTCCGCGCTGGTCACCACCACGATCGGAGCTGCCGCAGCAGGCAACCTCGCCCTGATCGCCGTTAGCCTCTTCCGCGAACGGTCCGCGCGCGCGGCCATGGCAACGCTCGCGCTCAACAGCGCGACGGCGACCGACAGCGATGCCGTGGGGCTCGACCTGGCCACGTCGTGGCCCCAGACCCAGGAGAAAGAAGGTGCCGTTCACGCACGCTGAAAGGCCTGCCGAATAACGCGAATACCGGCCGCGCAGCGCGGCCGGTACCCGCGAACCTGACCGCGCAAGACTCGCCGCCCCGTCCCCGAGGCGGCCTGGACGAAGGAGAAACCGTGTCTATGCCCGCCACCTACCCCCTGCAGCTCGAGCTTCGCGCCGACCGGCACATCACCCGCTGGCGCGGGTTCTTCATGCATGAGAGCTACCCTCCGTTCGACTTCGACCTCTCCTCTGAGGACGACGGGGTGGAACCCCACACGTCGCTCCGCCTGACCTATCCCGAGCACCTCGACAGGTGGAAGCCGCTCTACAAGTGGTTCCTCGCCATTCCGCAGTACTTCGTCGTGGCAGGCCTATTCATCGCGGCGTGCCTGGGTATCATCGCAGGTTTCTTCGCCGTCCTCTTCACTGGGGAGTACCCGGAAGGGATCAGGGACTTCCTCGTCAGCGCCTACCGCTACGGCCTGCGGGTAGAGGCCTACGTCGGATTGCTAACAGATCGCTACCCGCCATTCAGCCTTACGGCATGAGCGGTTTTCCGTACTGGCTGGCCGTGCCGTCCCCGTTGGGTAG
>JBEKNX010000524.1:0-3212 GCA_049522375.1 Acidimicrobiales bacterium
TCACCTTCGTGGATCAGGCCGAGCAGGATGTGCTCGGTGCCGATGAAGTTGTGGTTGAGCAGGCGCGCCTCTTCTTGGGCCAGCACCAGCACTCGTCGGGCTCGATCGGTAAAGCGCTCAAACAACGCTGACACTCTCCTCAACACTCAAGCGGGTCAACACCTCGAGCAAGCTGGTGCCACTCCGCTCGGTGATTTCGCAGCTCCTCGGGCAAGTCATCCGTACCCCTTCTTTTCGGGCTCTTGCGTCCTCCAGTGTACCTACAGCCTGTGTCATCAGCGTGAGCGCCACCCTTCGCCGGCCGAGCAGGCCCGCCTCGGTTCGTACTTGCCCCTGACGTTGGCATATCGTCAAGTAATGAACGTCTGGGAGCTGCTCTACCTTCCCGGGCTCGACGAAAGCCTGGCCCGGGTCGAAGCAGAGCTGCACCGGGCGGTCCTCTCCCCCGAGCCCCTTCTGTCCGAGGTGGCCTCCCACCTCGTCGACGCGGGCGGAAAACGTCTCCGGCCCGCGCTGCTGGTGGCGGCGGCGGCGGCTACGGGCGCCGGCGCGGCTGAGCCCGTAGTACAGGGCGCCGTGGCCGTCGAGTTGGTCCACATGGGTTCGCTGTACCACGACGACGTCATCGACGAGGCCAGTTCCCGCCGGGGGGTGCAGTCCGCCAACGCCCGCTGGGGCAACCTGGTGGCCATCCTGGCCGGCGACTTTCTCCTGGCCCGGGCCTCGGAGATGGCGGCGGGGCTCGGCACCGAGGTCGTGACCGTGCTCGCCAAGACCATCGGACGGTTGTGCCAGGGTGAGCTCACCCAGCTCCAGTACGCGTTCTCGACGGCCCGGCCCGAGACGGCGTACCTCGACGCCATTTCCAGAAAGACGGCTTCCTTGCTGGCCGCCTCTACCCGTATCGGAGCCCTTGTCGCCGGCGCCAGCCCGGGCGAGGTCGAAGCGCTGGACGACTTCGGCCATGCCTTCGGGATGGCGTTCCAAATCTGGGACGACATCCGCGACCTTGTCTGCACAGAAGAGGAGCTGGGCAAGCCCGCCGGCCACGACATGCTGGAAGGGACGTACACGCTCCCCGTCATCCGAGCACTCAGCGATCCCGAGAGCAGGCCCGAGCTCTTGGGCCTGCTCGGTCGGCCTCTCGACGGCCCCGAACTGGACAAGGCCCGGGCCATCATCCTCGCCACCGACGCCGTGCGCGGTTCCATCGCCGAAGGACGTCACTGGGCCGACCGGGCGGCCGCGGCCCTGGCGGCCATGCCCGCTCCGTCCCACCCGGCCGGCGCTGGTTTTGTCAACAACGGGGCCGGAACGGCTGTGCCCGCGGTCAGGGAGACGCTGGCCGGGCTGGCGCACCGCCTCCTCGACGACCTTGCCGTGCGCGCCACCAGGCCGGTCCCGCTATATAACTCCGGGCGCCTCCGTCCGCGGCCGGGATCAGTCGGCTTGCGGGCGTAGTGTCGGGAAGGCGATCACGTCCCGGATGGCGTCGGCGCCGCTGAGCAGCATCACCAGGCGGTCGACCCCGATGCCCAGGCCCCCGGTCGGGGGCAAGCCGTACTCGAGCGCCCTTATATAGTCCTCGTCCACCGGCATGGCCTCGTCGTCGCCCGCGGCGCGAGCCTTGGCTTGGGCCTCGAAGTTATGGCGTTGCTCTGCCGGGTCGGTGAGCTCGGAGAAAGCATTGCCGAGCTCGCGCCCGGCCACCACTGGTTCGAACCGTTCGACCAGCCCCGGGGAACTGCGGTGGTCCCGGGCCAGGGGCGAGACCTCCTTCGGGTAGTCCATGACGAACACAGGGCCCCAAAGATTGGGTTCTGTGGTCTTTTCATAGATCTCCAGAACGATCTTGCCTTTGCCCCAGTCCGGGTCGAGCGGCACGGCCAGGTCGGCGGCACGCGCCCGAAGCTCCTCAAGGGGCATCTCCAGTCCCAGCTCGAAGCCCGTCTGCTCGGCCACCAGGGCGAGCAGCGTCGCCCTGCGCCAGGGCGGTGACAGGTCGAGGTCGCGGCCCGCGTACTTGAGCTTGGTGGTGCCCGTGACCTCCTCGGCGACATGGGCCACCATCGCCTCGGTCAGGTCCATCATGTCGTGGTAGTCGGCATAGGCCTGGTACAGCTCGAGCATCGTGAACTCGGGGTTGTGGCGCGGGGAAAGGCCCTCGTTGCGAAATACCCGCCCGATCTCGAACACGCGCTCCATGCCCCCGACGACCAGGCGCTTGAGATGGAGCTCGAGAGCGATGCGCAGGTAGAGGTCCATGTCGAGGGCGTTGTGGTGCGTCGTGAAAGGCCTGGCCGTGGCGCCGCCCGGGATGGGCTGAAGAACTGGCGTCTCCACTTCGACGAAGCCCCTGGCCTGAAGGAACCGGCGCAGCGCCGACACCGTCCGGCTCCGCAGGAGCAGTACCTGGCGCGCCCCGGGGTTCGCCCACATATCGGCATAGCGCTGGCGGTAACGGGTCTCGACGTCGGTTATCCCCCGCCATTTGTCGCCGAAAGAGCGGCTGGCCTCGGCCAGCAATACCCAGTCGGCCACCCGTACCGAAAGCTCGCCCGTGCGCGTCCGGACCACCTCGCCCGTGGCACCGACCCAATCGCCGAGGGAAAGCTTGTTCAGTTCGGCGAAACGCGAGGTCCACTGGGCACCGGCGAAAAGTTGCACGTCCCCGGTCCAATCGATGAGCGTGGCGAAGGTCAGCTTGCCCATTTCCCGCCGCAGGGTTACCCGGCCCGCAACGGTCTCGACCCGTCCCGAGCTTTCGCCCGGGGGCAGGTCGGCGAAACGCTCTTGCAACTCAGCCGCATGCGCCGTCGGCTCGAACCGGTAAGGAAAACTGTCAGCCATCGCCGCGGTTGCGCTGGTAGATGGTGCGCAGGCCGTAAAGCGTGAGCCATGGTTCGTGGTAGTCCACAACCTTGCTGACGGACAGCACGAGAGGAGCGAGACCACCCGTGGCCACCACGGTGGCCGGACCGACCTCGTCTTTCAGCTGCGCGCACAGGCCGTCCACGAGGGCACCGAAGCCGAAGATGAGGCCCGCCTGCAGCGACTCGACCGTGTTCTTGCCCAGGATGCTGCGGGGCAGGACCATGTCGACCCGGGGGAGCAGGGCCGCCTTGGCGGTCAGAGCGTTGAGGGACAGCTCCACCCCGGGGAAAAGGACACCCCCCAGGTACTCGCCCTTGGCCGAAATGACCTCGAAATTG
>JBEKNX010000525.1:0-3186 GCA_049522375.1 Acidimicrobiales bacterium
CGGCGGCGGCTCGTAGGCGTCCACGATGCGAAGGGCCTCCTCGCAGGCAAAGACCATCTCTACGGCCCGCACGACGATGCTGCGGAACGGGTTCCGGCACTCCGGGCCGAGCCCCGCCTCGGCCGCCGCGTTCTTGGCCAGCGGGCTCAGCACATCGGCGTTGAGGGCGTAGCGCGCCAGTGGCCCCGTCAGGTAGGCAAGACGTCCGAAGAGCCGGGCATGCAGGGCGTTGGAACGGGCCACGTGTTCCTCCACGGCCACCTCGGCGAACTCGGCCGGCGAGCAGTCGAGCCCGCTCGACGACACCACCCGGCCCGCTTCGATCGGGTAGCGGACGCCGTCGCGCAGCGCCACAAAGAGATAATCGCCCTCGACATCGGGAAAATCGAAGCCGGACACCCATTTGACGGTTTGCAACGACGCATCGAGCGCCTGGCGCAACGGGCCCTCTAAGGCCTTCACGGCGGCCCGGGCCGGCGCTTTGTAAAACCCTCCCACCCGCACGTTGACGGGATGGACCGCACGTCCCCCGACGACAGTCATGATCTGGTTGCCCGTCTTTTTCAAGCTCAGGCCCCTCTGCACCGCCGGGCGGTCGACGGCGGCGAGCTCGACGGCGTCCTGGCAACCGAAGAAATCCGGGGCGTGGAGGAAATAGACGTGGAGGGCATGGCTCTGGAGCCATTCCCCGCAGTACAGAAGCCGCCTCAGTTCTTGCACGGCAGGGCTGACGGTGACGCCGAAAGCGTCCTCGACGGCGGCACAAGAGGTCATCTGGTAAGCCACCGGGCAGATCCCGCATATTCGGGCCGTGATGTCGGGGATCTCCTCGTAGCCCCGCCCGACCAGGAAGGCCTCGAAGAAACGCGGCGGCTCGAAGATGTTGAAGGCGACCTCGCTCACTGAACCGTTTTTCACCACTACGTGCAGGCCGCCTTCGCCCTCCACACGAGCCAGGGCGTCAACGTCCAATGCGCGGTTGCCGTTATGCGTCATGCGCCGCGCTCTCCTTTGCGAACTCCGGCGCGCCGGCCGTAAAGCTCCGGAACAGCCGCACCATTTGGGCCGGCGCGGCCCCGTCGGCTGACAGGCGCTCCGCCAGCGAGGTGGTATTGGCGGTGGCCGATGGCCCGAAGCAACCGAAGCAGGCTCGCCCGACGCTGGGGCACACGGCGCCGCACCCCGCCCTTGTCACCGGCCCGAGGCACGGGGTGGCACCGGCCACGAGCACGCAGACGTTGGCGGCGGACTTGCATTCCTGGCAGACGGTGTAGCCGGGGATCCGGGGCGCCCGACCGGCCAAGTAGGCGGTCAGGACCTCGAAGAGCTGATGAGGGTTGACCGGGCAGCCCCGTACCTCGAAGTCCACCGGCACGTGAGAGGAGAT
Organism: Acidimicrobiales bacterium; assembly: GCA_049522375.1. Lineage (GTDB taxonomy): Bacteria > Actinomycetota > Acidimicrobiia > Acidimicrobiales > Palsa-688 > Fen-671. Next base: position 1,388 of record JBEKNX010000525.1, read on the forward strand.
CGCCGTCGAGGTGCCGAGGGTATCGATGTAGCCCGGGTGGGCGTAGACGGTGGCTACGTAATCGTCGACGGCCGCCCAATTGCGCAGGCCCTGGATACCGCCTGTCGTGGCACAAGCCCCTATCGTCACCAGGAAACGCGACGAGGCCCGCACCAGCTTGGCCCTTTCCGCATCCTGGCTCGTGGTCACCGAGCCTTCGACCAGGGAAACGTCATAAGGCCCGGCCACCACGGCACGGGAGACTTCGAGGAAATAGGAAATCTCCACCGCTTCCACCAAAGCCAGCAGTTCCTCCTCCAGGTCGAGCAGGCTCAGCTGGCAGCCGTCGCAGGAGGCGAACTTCCACACCGCCAGGCTCGGGCGGCGTTTGGCGGCGGTCACAGTTCGGCCTCCGACAGGAGCCGGCTGGCCGCCGGGTAGGTTACGACCGGCCCGCCCCGGCACAGGATGTACGGGCCCAGCTGGCAGTGGCCGCATATGCCGCTCCCGCACTGCATGTTGCGTTCGAGCGAAATGCGCAGGCGGATCGATGTCGGCAGCACCCCGCGCTCAATGAGCGCCTGGATGGCGAAGCGCATCATGATCTCCGGTCCGCACACCAGGGCCATGGTCCGGGCGGCATCGAAACCCGCTCCCTGCACCAGCTGGGTGACCACGCCCACATTGCCTTTCCAGCCCTCGGTCCCCATGTCGACGGTCATGGCGACCTCGGCCCCCAAAGAGCTCCACGCTTTGAGGTCGGCTCTGAAGATCAGCTGGTCGGGCGTGCGGGCACCGACGAGCACCACCACCTTGCGGGGTCCGGCGGGCAGGCCGACCCGCTCCAGCAGGAGCTCCACCACCCCCCGCAGCGGCGCCAGCCCGATCCCGCCCGCCACCACGACGGCGTCGGCTTGGGCGAAGTCGTCGACACCCCAGTCCGTACCGAACGGCCCGCGCACCCCGATCGGTGACCCTATGGGCGCCCGGCACAGGGCACGGGTCACGGGGCCCACCTCGCGGACCGTGTGCAGAAGAGGGCCCGCGCCGGGCGAACTGCTTATGGAGATCGGCACCTCACCGACCCCGAAGGCCGTGAGCATGTTGAACTGGCCGGGCGCGAACTCGAAGGACCGGCCCGGGCCGGGCTGGAGGGCCAGCGTGACTACGTCAGGCGCCTCCTGGTCGCGGCGCACCACCTGGAAGACCAGCGGCGTGAACGGGCCGGGCCGGGAGGGCGCCGGCGGTGCTTCAGGAAGACCGGTTGCCATAGCCGTCGCCTCCGCTGCTGTAAAGGTCAAGGAGCTGGACCCGGGTCTGCTGGAGGCGCTCGACGACGAGCGGTGCGATGCGCTTTATCACCTGGTAGCCGAGCACGGGGTCCTCTTCGATCCTCGCCCGCAGGCGCTCGCCGTCGACGGCGAGCGCCTCCACGAACTCGACGGCGTGGGCGTCGAAGCGCCACTTATAGGGCGGGAACAACCAGGACAGCCCCAGCACCTCACCGGGCCCCAGCGTCTGGACGAGGAGATGTCCCTTGCCCGGGGCATGGGCGGAGAGAGCGACTTTTCCGTGCTGCAAAAGGTACAGGGTGGCCGCCGGAGCGCCTTCGGAAAGGATGACCTGGCCTGGTTCGAAAGCGACATTGTGGGCCTCTACGGATATACGTTCGATAGTCGCTAACGGCAGACCGGCAAAAAGTGGGTGGTGCAATAACCGGGACGACGCGGACAGGTCCATTTTCGACTTACCCCTTCATGGCTCACCGGCGCCATCGCTGGCGCGCAAGGCCGCAATTTCTTCTGTGATGTCAATGCCCG
>JBEKNX010000526.1:0-3151 GCA_049522375.1 Acidimicrobiales bacterium
CGGTCTACAAGAAATATGCCCAAGCCTTCAAGGTGACCGAGGCCCAATCGACGTACCCGTCGTTCGCGCGCAGGTACAGGCCAGCGCCGCCAGCGTTGGCACCATCGTGCGGGACACGGTGCCAAGAGCTCGCTTCCGACGACTAGACGGCGTCGCCTGGCGCATCTTTCTGGCGGCAGCGGACAAACTCTTGGAACGCACCTCTGAGAATCGTGTCACGCGTTATTACTGGCGGCACATGCTCGAACCAGGACAACCGTCGTGGGTGAACGTCTTCTAGTGGGGATTGCTCATGAGGTGACGGTAGGGATTACGTTAGCAGTCCTGTTCCGTCACCCATTTGCGGATGTCCTCAAGCATTAACGCAAGAAGTTGAGGCCAGAGCTGGGCGGGGTTCTCGTTGGCCGTGCCTGCATGGACAAGGTTGCTCCGGCAGTTGTAACACCGTTTTGCGAGTTTCGGGGCTTCAGGATCGTCGGGCCGAACGCTGCGAGCCCAGTCCTGGACCAACGCGGATATGGAGCGGTAGCGCAGGTCTCTTCTCAGGCTGCCGAGCAATGAATTGAATTCCTTCCTTTCCTCGTCGCTGGTTGCTGACCGCTCTGACTGAGCTGCTGTCTCGATGAACTCTTCGACGAGGGCTCGAGCGCCACCGGTGCGCTCATGACGACCGGCAAGCACCTCCATAGCTGTCACGAGGGTGAGTAGCCGGGTATCGTCTGAAGTCTCGCGATAAACCGAGGAGACAAGGTGGCATACCAGGAGCCGTTCGTTATTCAGCGGGGGGCCATGTCCGGCTCGCACCACGGCGTCCAGGAGAGGCCGACTGGGGAGGAGGACTCTGCCCGTCGCCCTCGCAGCGAACCGCAACGGGCGGCCGATGTCTTCATAGAAGGCCAAGCCGTGAACGTCGTCGACGAGGACAACTTTCTCGTGGGCGAGCAGTTCTTGGAGTTGGCGCCTGACGCCCTCGCCCAGGCTCGACAATGGCACGTCCCTACCGCAGTCCAGGCCGAAGCCCGCCGACGCGCTTGCGAAGCGCAACCAGCTTCGGAACGTCTCTCCGGCCAGCCGAGCATCGTCTCCGGTTGGGAACCCGCTTGCCCGGAAGGTGATTTCGGACGCGGCTTCCAGATTGTCGGTGGCAACCGACAGCTCCACAGTCCCAACCGGTTCGGGGAGCGCCCAGACCTGGCGGACGTCACCGCTCAGAGCCCGCTCTGTCGGAGTCTGGACCACTAGCTGGAACCCTGATGTCATGCCAGGAAGTGTGGCACATCGGCCGCACCAGTGGTTATGTCGCGCTGACGGCTATGTGTGCGGGGCACCGTGCCAAGAGCTGGCTTTCGACGAGTAGCCGGGCGTCGCCTGAGGGCACCTCCCAGGGGCGGCTGACGGACGCCCGAAGCGGCGCTCGCACCGACACGCGCCGGGTCCACGGGGGCACTTATCGGGCGCCCGGCAACACCGGTCCCAACACCTTCCCGGCTCCAGCCCCAAGTGGGCAAGAGCCGAACTCCCTTCTCAATCTCTGACTAGAGTCAGCGATTGTGGATGAGGTCGCCATGCTGCGCCGGTTCAACCGATCGTTCACCCAGCGGATCGGCGTCCTGGCTGACTCCTACCTCGACACCGGTCGCCCCCTGGGGCCGTCGCGTCTCCTCTTCGAGCTCGGCCGCGGGGCGGCTGCTGTCGGTGACCTGCGGCGCAGACTCGGTCTCGACTCGGGCTACCTCAGCCGCATGCTCCGCCGGCTCGAGCACGAAGACCTCGTAATCGTTGCCCCGGACCCATCTGACGGCCGTCAGCGGATCGCGTGCCTTTCGACGAAGGGCCGGCGCGAGTGGGTGCGCCTGGACCAACGGTCCGAGAAGCTGGCTCGGCGTCTGCTGGATCCGTTGACAGCTCGCCAACGATCCGAGCTTGCCGCCGCGCTGGCAACCGCTGATCGACTCCTTTCGGTGGCCACGGTATCCGTCGAGATCGTCGACCCTGGCTCGCGCGAAGCGCAGGGCGCCCTTGCGCACTACTTCAGCGAGCTGGCTGCGCGCTTTCCGTCGGGGTTCGACACCGACCAAGCAGGAGCGGTCGACGATGGCGCCACGCTCCGCCCGCCTCACGGCTCGTTCATCGTCATGAGCAGCGATGAGACCGCCGTCGGATGCGGCGGGCTGAAGCGCATCAACGACACGACCGGCGAGATCAAGCGGATGTGGGTCCATCCCGACTGGCGCGGGCTTGGACTCGGCCGGCGGCTTCTCGCAGAGCTCGAGGCGGCCGCCGAGCGGATGGGGCATGCGCGGGTCGTGCTCGACACGAACGAAACCCTCACCGAAGCCATCGCAATGTACGACCGCGCCGGCTACTACTCGATCGAGCGCTACAACGACAACCCCTACGCGCAACGGTGGTTCGCCAAGGAGCTTTGAGCACGATCGCGACCCCACCCGAGAGCGTGGGCCTGTTCGACCTTGAAGGAGAAGCTCTGGGTGCGACGCCGGGCTCACGGCTGGGTTGTGTTCTCCGGGTCCGAGGAACGGCCTAGGACGGCAAAGGACGCCTACTACCGCTTGAACGGAAACCCGTCTACCGGGCCGACGGTCATCCCGACGGGCCCTCCTCGGTACCCTGGCTCGTCATCCGAGGCAACCGGGTCTATCCCGGAGAGGGGTATCCGGGGGGACCCGGTGGAGGCGCGAAGTACCTCGTCGAGCCAGTTCGGCAACGAGGGCGCGGCGTTACCGTCCGTCCCTTGACGGCCGCCGACTACCTCGATGGAGACCAGCTCTAACTTTCAGAACGATCCGTCTTGCGCTGCCGGGCGAGCGCGCGGGGCGTAGGCCAACGGCGCGGGATCGGCATCGTTATGCGTGGTTTGGGATCCCGGCGGGAACGTCCGACCAGCGACGCATAATGCTCGTCCGTCCGAGGTCGCGCGACCTTAGCCCAGTCGTCTGTTGGCTCGATAATATGTGCCTCCCGCTCGCCGAAGTACCTGAAAGTACCGAGAGCGCAGCGCTGCCGAATAGGTACGCGGCCTCTAGACCCTCGAACGCGGCAAGCGCACGTCGTTCTGTACCGTGACACAGCCAGTCGGGAACAAGCTGGCAGTGCCACAGGCCACCACCTGCGGCTGGCAGAATCTCACCCA
>JBEKNX010000527.1:0-3150 GCA_049522375.1 Acidimicrobiales bacterium
AGGTATGGCAGGCTCCCCGGCAGCATCTCGTACCCCTGGAGGCGGGGCCACGGGCGGCTCGCCGCGCCCACGTGAAGCAGGCCCGGCCGCCACGTTTTAGGCCACAGCGACGTCTTTCGAGGACATTTTCCGGCTTAGCTGGCGGAGGGCCGGTCCCGCTCTTCCAGGAGGCTGGCCACGTGTTGTCTGAGTTCGGACCGGCTGACGACCATCCTGTCGTCAACGGCCACGGCCACGGGGAGCACCGCCGGGGCCGGGACAGCCGCCGGGGGCGCCGCGGTCTCGGACCAGGCGTGGTCCAGTTCGGCTTCGGCCTGGGCCCGGCGGAACTCCCGGCCCGCCGACCCGACGTTCTTGGCCAGCTTGGGGAGCTGGCTGCCGCCGAAGAGCACGACAACGGCCACCACCAGGACGATAAGGCCGTCCGACCCGAACATATTGGCAATCATGGCAAGGGCCCGCTTTCAAGTCGAGAGGTTGCGTGGCCGCGAGAGCGGCCACGCGAGCAAGGGTTGGGTTATGGCCCGGCGGACCGTCCGAGGACCGCCCTGAGGTCCGCCGGGCGTACTAGGGCCGGCAATTGCCGGCGTGGAACTCGCTCACCTGCCCGCCCGTGACCGTCACTTCGCCGAGGGGGCCGCTGTCTTCGAGCCCCCAGACGATGTAAGTACCTTCACGCACTTCGGGGTACAGCCCGGCGATCACGTCCTTGTTGGTCGCCCGGCGGCGGCGGACCATGGTGTGCAGGTGATGGCTGCGCGGGGCCCCGACCGGGGTCAGGTCGATCTCCGACCCCAGGCAGGCCTCGTCGGCATAGATGATGAGGGCTCCGATGTCGCCGCCGATGTCGAGCACGAGGGCGTCGGGCGGCCCCGAACGGGGCCCGGAGTCCTCGAAGGGTTGTTCCTTCCAGGCCCCGTGCCCCGCTTGCGGGGCCGTCGGATGAGACAGCGTTGCCATGGTCGCTTACTTGGAGTCCGGCGTCGCCGTCAGCGTGGTGGACGGGTTGTCGTAGCCGTCGTGGGGATCGGCCAGGTAGGGGAAGGTCGACTGGTAGCAGCTGGGCTCCGAGGGCGCCCCGTCGGAAACGGAGGTGACCACGCCGTCGACCGTATAGCCCTTGTCGACCAGCGGGATTGTCGCCCCAGCCAGAGCCTGGAGCTCGATGGTGACCACGTCGTCCTGCGGCCGGCGGCCGTTGGGGAAGCCTCCTATGTCGCCACCGATAACGCCGAGAGGGCTGTAGCCCTTGCTACCCAGGGTGGTGGGCACAACAGCGACGTTCAGCCTTAGCATCTCGGCGATTGCCTTGCCGCCCACGTTGGTGGGGGCACTGGGCAGGATGCTGGCCGGGATCCCGGTGGCAAAGATGGCCACGATGTCGGGGCGGGTCTTGCCGGCGGCCTGGTAAGCGGCCAGGTTGGGGAATGCCCCGGGGTAGAGCACGGGGATCAACTTGGCCAGCTCCGGGTTGGCCACCGCCGCAGCGAACTGGCTGTCCTTGACGGGTGGCTGGCTGTTGAAGTAGTCCTTCAGGCTGACGGGCACGACAACCTCGTTGACCAGCGGCATCCCCAGGCGGGAAACCTGCACCCACGGACCGCTAGCGGTGGAAGTGCCCTTGCCGTCGTTGATCATCCTGACGGTCTGGCGGCTGGCGGTGGTCCAGACCCCGATGACAGCATCTCCGGCCGTCGGGCTCGAAGGCACCCGGCCGTCCGAGGTCAGGTGGCTGATCGGGATCTGGAGCGCGATCGAGTGGACGTTCTTCGAGGCCAGGCTGTTGATCCCGGCCGCGGTCGCCAGGGGGATGAGATGATGGCTGTTGAGCGGCCTCAGGCCGCCAAGGTCGAAAATGGATCCGAGGTCGACGAAGAACCCTTCAGCCCGCTGGCCGGCGAAGACCATCTCACCGTCCGGCAATTGACGGATGGCCGGCGCCGAAAGCGAGGGGTAATTGGGCGTCGAGCGGGGCCCGATGTTGCACGGCGGGCACGGGAGCGCTGACCCCAGGATCCGGTCCTTGCCCTTGGCGTCGACTTTGCTGACGTAGTACGTCTGGGGCCGGTTGAAATTGGCGTACTTCGTGCCACCGGGAGCCGGGGGCGTGATGGTGCTGGTGTTGTAGAGGAAGGTGTTGGGGTCCACGGTCTCGGTCTTGAAGTGGAAAGCGTAAGTGATCTCGGCGAGACCGTCGCCGTTGTTGTCAATGTGGATCTCGTACAGGACGTCGTCCCCGAACTCGAAGAAATTGGGGCCGGCGGCCGGGTCCTGCAGGGGGATGTAGTTGGCGATAATGGTGACGGTGTCTGGTTTGTCAGGGCTGACAAACGCATAAAGGTCGGTGCTGTCGACCACCGGGTCCTTTGACGTCCCGGGTGCTTCTCTGTGCGAAGACATTGCTCAGCTCTCCTCGGCTTGGGTCGGTAAGGGGCGGGGAATGGTCAACGAGCTCACCGGGCCGGCCTCAGCAATGCCTCAGCCAGGGCGTGGTTCTGGAAGGTGATTTTCTTGGTCCCTGAGTACAGCGAGATCGTGCCGGACTTGTCGTCCACGACATGGGCCATGACGTCGGTCCCGGTCGCCGCCGAGGCGGACAGGCTTTGGCTGTCGGTGCCCGGGCCAGGGCCGACCGGCGAGGCGGACGCGGTGGCGGCGCCGAAGGCTTGAGGGCCCACGACGGCGAAGGCGCCCACAGCGGCGGCACCTAAGGAGGCGTCGCGGAGAAAGCGACGGCGGGAAATACCAGGCATATTGTTTCTCCTTGTTATGTCTACGGATGAACGACCGTCTCTGGTATCCGAAGCCGCGCCCGCTCCCGGATGACACGGCGCGGAGAAAAACCTCTAGAGCTCAGCGCGGCTCACAAGGTGCGGTGGGCGCCGGCTGACGCGGTGACGGGGAAGCAGTGCGGAGGGGCAAAGCCGAGGTCGTCGAACGACGCCTGGACGGCTGACTCGATAGCCCCAAGGCGGTCCTGCTCGGCCAGCACGATCGCCGAACCTCCAAAACCGGCCCCGGTCATGCGAGCACCCAGCGCCCCGGCCGCGCCGGCCGTGCCCACGACGGCGTCGAGCTCGGCGCACGACACCTCGAAGTCGTCCCGCAGGGAGGCGTGACCGGCGAAAAGCTCAGCGCCGATGGCGACAG
>JBEKNX010000528.1:0-3139 GCA_049522375.1 Acidimicrobiales bacterium
TCAACTATGGCGGCTAGGTAAAAGGCTTGGACGTGCCTGTTCCGAAGGCCACTTTGACATCGTGCACTCTCATGAGGTTATTCCAACCGTCGCCGTAGGACTTGCTCAGTTTGCCGGGAAAGGGCCTGTCCGCATTTTTCACCGGCACCACGGCCAGGGACGGCTCCGGCTCCGGGCCGCCAGCCGGGCCGCGAGCAGGTTGTCGCATTTCACCGTGGCGGTCTCCGCGTTCGCGGCGCGGGAGGCATCGTACTCGGACAAGCGTCCACCTTCCAGGGTCGCCATTGCTTACAATGGCGTCCCAGCCATGCGCCGAGTGCCTGCGGTCGAGTTGGATGACCTCCGCGCCAGCTTGGGCATTCCACGCTCTGCCAGCACGGTGGTGATGGTGGCGCGTTTGCGCCCCGAAAAAGGCCACGCAGTGTTGCTCGATGCCCTGCCGGCTGTGGTAGGCCAACTCGGGCGGCCGTTGCACGCCGTTCTCGTCGGCGACGGGCCTCTGACTGCCGCCATCGTCTCGAAAGCACGGTCGCTCCCTGGCGTCCCAGTGCATATGGTCGGACACCAAGACGATGTCGCTCCATGGTACGCGCTGGCCGATGTCGTCGCTATCCCAAGCCTGAATGACGCTTTTCCCCTTGTTGCCGTCGAGGCCATGGCCAGTGGGAAACCGGTGGTGGCGTCAGCGGTTGGAGGCTTGCGCGAGGCCATCCAGCACGAGCATACTGGCCTACTCGTGGAGCCCGACGACCCCGACAGCCTGGGACGGTCAATTGTGGATCTCCTGGCGAACCCCAGTTTGGCAGGCACCCTTGCCGCGGCGGGCAATTGCGATTATCAGGCCAGGTTCACCACTGAGCGTATGGCGGCGGCGTGGCTGGCAGCGTACGAGACAGCCGTCAAGATCACTAAGCGCCGGCAGTGAGCGGGCGCTGCCCGGTCACGAGCGTGCTACCGGCGCCCGACCTATCGATGTTGTGGCGTGACGAACGGCGCGCCCGTTATCACTTTGCAGCTCGTCTGGTCGCCGGCCGCGACGTGCTCGATATTGTCACCACCCGGCCGAGCTGTGCGACTATTCTCCGTCAATCCGGCGCAAGGTCGGTCGCCGTACAAGCAGGGCGCGGAGACGCTATGGGGAGGGCACCGCTGCCCGTGTACTTGAGTGGCGGCGAGTTGCCTGTTCGTTCCGGCGCATTCGGTGTGGTTACATGCTTTGAACAGTTCGGTTACCTCGAAGATGCTCGTCCGTTTGTGGACGAGTGCCGCAGGGTACTGTCCGAAGACGGAGTACTAGTGGCCAGTGCCGCGCACGCCTCGAGGCGCTGCACCCGCAGCGGAGAGACCATCGACCCGACGGTGCGCCGGTATGACGTCGCGCATCTCACTGCCTTGTTACGGCCACAGTTCGGCGAGGTGGAGCTGCTGGGCCAGCGGGTTAGCCCTTCGCTGCCGCCTTGCCCCTTCTGGGACAGACCCGATGAGGTCGAGGGTCTTTCCCAACGTTTCTTCGTGGCGAGGTGGTGGGCGATGACAATGTTGCCTCTGGCCATCAGTGACCGGGCGACGCGCTTGTTTCACAACAGGGCCTTCTTTCCGACGGAGTATGACTATGCGTTCCGGCCTGAGTTCCTCGAACGAAGTCATGTCATCGTTGCGGTGTGCCGTCGATGAACGAGCCGCGACCCGGATAGCGAATTGTCTACTCCACTGGTGTCGGTTGTAGTGCCCGCTTTCAACGCGGGGCGTTTCCTTCGCCTCGCGTTGCAGAGTGTTCTCTCTCAGACCTACTCGCCTCTGGAATGCATCGTGGTCGATGATGGGTCTACGGATGGTACTGGGGAAGTCGCTCGGGGCTTCGGTGACCGCGTCCTACTTCTACGCACTGAGAGAGTTGGCGTCTCATCGGCGCGCAACGCCGGTGCCAGAGCGGGGACCGGCGCGGTTCTCGCCTTCTTGGACGCCGACGATATGTGGTTACCCCGGAAGCTAGAGCTGCAAATGGCGATCGTTCGGGAACACACTGATCTTGGTTGCGTTTATTGTGGTCTTCACCTTATCGACGGTGAAGGGGCATTCATCGGGAAGATGCGCCCCGCGCCTGGCGACGTGGCGCTCCGCAACACGTTGCTCCTCGAGCGGCCCTATATGAGCATCGTGACAGCGGTCGTACCGAGACATGTGTTCGAGGCGGTCGGCGGCTTCGACGAGCGCCTATCCACGGCCGCCGACCACGAGCTCGCTTGCCGCATTGCGATGCGATGGCCGGTCCGCGGTGTCGACGAGCCGCTCTACATGTGGCGGCAGCACGGCACCGGCCAAATGCACAGAGACCCAAAGCGTACTGAGCGGGACGCTCTCATTAGCTTCGAGACGCTCTTTTCGGACCCTGCTCTACCAGGGCCTATGCGTGAGCTCAGGCGCCGTGCCCTGGCGAACCTTTACATCTCCGTTGCGGGTGGCCACATCGGCCGAGGAGAGCAGCTACCAGCCTTGAGGTGCATCGCAAAATCGCTGGTCCTGGCGCCTGGGCGAGCATTAGCGGCCGCAGACCGGCTCACCAGACCTGGGGGGCCCGAGGGTTTGCACGACGACGTCTCCTGACAGAGCCTGGCTGTGTGAGCGCAGATGAGGCTACGCCACGACGGCTACGTGCCGTTACCGGCCGCTGCCTCGGAGCGCACCTCGGCTACGACGTCGTCAAGGGTGTCGGACAAATTACGTCTGGCATGCCAGCCAGTCAACTGCTCGACTTTGGTCACATCAGGGACGCGGCGGCTCATGTCCTCGAAGCCAACCTCGTAGGCCACTTCGTACGGGAGGTGCATAACAGGGGAAGAAGAGCCGGTGGCCGAAATGATCCGGTGGGCGAGGTCCTCGATGGAGATTTCCTCGGATGAGCCGACATTGAAGACGTCTCCTATGGCGGCCGGCTCCTCGAGGAGCCTCACGAGAGCGTCCACGACGTCAGCTACATGGCAAAAACAACGCGTTTGGCTGCCGTCCCCGTAGACAGTGAGAGGTTCTCCCGACAGGGCCTGCCGCACCAAGCGCGGCACGACCATGCCGTAGGCGGGGCTCTGGCGCGGCCCCACGGTGTTGAAGAGGCGGACCACTATCGTCGGGAGGTTGCGTTCAC
>JBEKNX010000529.1:0-3128 GCA_049522375.1 Acidimicrobiales bacterium
AAGATCACCATCGTCGCCAAAGTCAACCCGAACGATTGGACCAACAAGGAAGGTTGGCTCCGTGCCGTTGCGGCGCGCCCGAGGATCCACTGCAAACTCCACAGCACCCCCCCCGGAAGAAGGATGAGTGCTGGGACAACAGCCTGGCTGAATGCCGACCCGAAAAACACCGGTATCGCTATTGGCAGCAGTGGAGCGGCTACGAGCGTGCTGATCAAAGCGCCCGCCGTGCCGATCCTGCACATGCCGCCCAGAACGATCATACTGTCGCTCTCGCTCAGGTAGGCAAGACGAGCGAAGCCTGCCAATGCGATCGCCAGCGGCACGTACAGAGGCAACTGGCCCGCGGTCAGGGCAACGCTGTAACGACCGGCAGGGTGCGTCCCCATGAGGTGAAGGACGACCAGCTGGTCGGCGCGCTGGGCTAACGCCACCAAGACATAGGCTGCCTCTATCGGTAGCCCCAACTTCAGGGCAACGCGGAGGTAATCACGGTCGAGCGTAGGGCGTAGCTTTGTGCCTGACCTGCGGAGCGGCACGAGCAGCCCGATCCCGGTGGTCGCTGAACCAAGGGCCGCGCCGGCCGCCGCTCCTGCGATACCGAGATGAGCAGGCCACACCAGTACGAGAGTGCAAACCAAAGTGGATAGTGAGCCAGCGCCGACCATGCAGCTGGTCAAGACGACCCGTTCCTGCGAATTAAGCAACATGACAAGGACGCTGCCAAGCACCGCACAAGGCATGAAGGCGACGGACATGATCGTCACGGCGTTGATGGTCCGAGGGTCAAAGCCGAGCTCGCGCCCGGCCACCAACCAGAGCATCACGATCCCTAGGGCGACGCTTACCGACAGCGCAGTGACCGTCGTGCCGACCGCCGTCGATAGCGCTGCCTTCCGACGCCCCACAATGACCACGGCCGCGTCCCCGAGGCCGAGGGCGCAGACATAGCTCGCGATCGCGGCCGTATAGAGCAGCGATGCGAGCGCGCCTTTCCCCGACACGCCGAGAGCCCGGGCCGTGACGACGCTCGTCCCTAGGGCGGCGACCAAACCCACCAGATCGGCCAGCAGCCGGACCGCGGAAGTCCGGGCGAGGCGCGGGGCTGTCGGGCGGGCGACGCTCTCTGTGCTCTCCTCCACGGCCGTATGCTACAAGGCGGGGCTCGCCAGACAGCTAGAACGGGCCTCCGGTTTGAAGGCGGAGCCCTCCGGGCGATCTCCGTACGGCTCGGACCGGTCGGTGCCCGCCCCGGCTCGACGAGATCACGGCCGCTCCGCCCTGCCCCGCCCGTACAACTCCCCCGCCAACTGCGATAACCTCGCGACGTGATGGTTTTGGCGTGCCGGAGGACGGGGCCTGTCCGACTTCTACATGCCCAAGATCTGGCTGCGAGAGCCGCAAAAGGGCCATGAGCGGGTCTCTCCGGCAAGCCTCACCACAACCCGATGTCCGGGTAGTTGCCGGACGCCCGAGGGCCCAATTGGCAGGGCGCGTGGTTCGGTTCTGCAAGGACCATCCGCTCGCAACCCCGTTCGGCGTCGCGCTGGCCGTCCGCTTGATCGCTTCGATCGTCGCCATTGCCGGAGTTCACGGCTACTTGATACCTGACGAGGTCCAGTACGTGGAACTGGGCGGAGTCGCAGCCGCAGGTCACCTGGGCCCTCACTTCTGGAGCGGGTACGGTGAGTCTCTGTTCCACGAGGCCGCTTCGTTCATGTGGCCTCTGACCGTCTTGTTCTGGCTCTTCGGTGCCCATGTCGTGCTGGCAGCAGCCTGGGCCGCTATCTTCGGGGCCTTGACGGCGGCTTTGGCGGCGCTCCTCGTAAGCCGGATGGCTTCACGGGGGTGGGCGGTCGCCGCGGGCCTCGTCGTGGCGCTGTTCCCTTCACAGGTCCTCTGGTCGTCCGTAGTCCTCAGAGAGTCGATGGTCTGGGCCACGCTCGCCGCTATTGCGTACGGCATCTGGCTCCTAGCCGGAGCAAAGGGATGGGCGTCGCTGTCGACCGGCATGGCCTTCGTCGCCGTACCACTGTTGACGGTGGCGTTTCTCCGTGTGTGGGTGTTCCTGGCCGCCGCCTGGGCAGTGGCCCTCGCCGTTTGGCTCTTCCGTCCTGCCCGGCCAGTCATCGTGCGCGGTTTCTGCGTGCTGATAATGGTGCTCATGCCGCTACTGCCCGGACTGGGACTGGCGGGCGCCGATTACGTCCACAAGAGCGGCGGGAACCTCGGCTACGAGCGCACCGTGCTGTCGATCGGAGCCAAATCCGCCATTGGGCACCCGAAAATCATCCACACTCCAGTAGCTAACCCGAAAACCGTCCACACTCCAGCAACTAAGCCACCCACCACCAAACCCCCATCGGGCCACCCGACGACTACGACTACTGCTGCGACTACGACTACGACCCAAAGTGGGACATCCATCATCCCGGCCGGAGGGCCGGACGCGTACTACCTGGCGCACAACGGTTTGGGGAGCGACCTCCGTGCCCTTACTCCTGGATTGATAGCCTTTTTGCTCCGCCCCTTCCCTTGGCAGCACGGCGGAGGCGTCGGCCTCGACCTGGCAGCTGTAGAGGAGTTCCTCTACTACCCGCTCTACGTGCTCGCCATCGTCGGTCTGGTTGCCTATCGCAAACGCCGGGATATGCTCGCTTTCCCGTTCCTCGTTACGGGGTTCATCGCCGGGATCGGAGCACTGGTCGAGGGTAACGTCGGCAGTGCCTTCCGTCACCGGGACCAGTTCTTGTGGGCCGTTGTCCTGTTCGCGACGCTGGGCACGCGCTACCTGTACGAACGTTGGAAGGCGCGAAGAACCGGCACCGCTCGCAACGCCGCCGAGGAGGAGGCTTTGTCCCGGAACTCACCGGGGAGCCTGGGACATCGTCCAGTGACGGTAAACCAGGCCGGACGTTAAGCACCCGAAGAGCGCGAGCATTTACCGGTAATCAATGACCGGGGCCTGCCAATGTCGCTTGCTTAATTTGACAAAGGAGCGTTGCGGCTCGGGTAAGATTTGCATCGAATGACCAGGTGGCACTCAACTACGAGCCTTGCTCGAAAGGTGGTGGCGGATACTCTCGCTTTCACGTTCCGCTGGGCCCCACTCGAGCACGCTGCGGTGG
>JBEKNX010000530.1:0-3128 GCA_049522375.1 Acidimicrobiales bacterium
AGATCGCGAGATGGCCCGAGGCGTGGCGGCGGGCGTTCCGGACAAGGCCGGTCTCGCGGTGCGCGAGCTTTCGGTCCAGTTCGGCGGGGTGCGGGCCGTCGACAACGCCAGCTTTGACGCGCCGATGGCGCGCATCACCGGGTTGGTCGGGCCAAACGGGGCCGGCAAGACGACGACCTTCAATGCCTGCTCGGGTCTGCTCAAGCCGACCGCGGGCAAGGTCTTCCTGCACAATGGCGACGTGACGGGGATGGGGCCGGCGGGGCGGTCGCGCTTGGGGCTCGGGCGGACGTTCCAAAAGGCCGAGCTTTTTAACTCGCTCTCCGTGCGCCAGAACGTCGTGCTGGGGCGCGAGGCCGCCTTGGCCGGGGCCAACCCCATCACGCAGTTGGTGGCGAGACGTCGCGATCGCGGCGTGGTGCAGCGAGCGGTCGACGAGGCGATGGAGCTGACCGGGATCGGCCGGCTCTCCGACGTCCAGGCCGGGCTCCTCCCCACCGGCCAGCGCCGCTTGGTCGAGCTGGCCCGTGTCCTGGCGGGACCCTTCGAACTGCTTCTCTTGGACGAGCCCTCCGCCGGGCTCGATGCCACCGAGACAGTCCAGTTGGGCAACGTCCTGACCGGCGTGGTGGCCGAGCGCGGCACCGGCATCCTGGTGGTCGAGCACGACATGGCCCTGGTGCGACAGGTCTGCGCCCACATCTACATGCTGGACTTCGGCCGCCTGGTCTTCGAGGGCAGCCCGGACGAGATGTTGGCCAGCGACATCGTCCGGGCGGCCTATCTCGGCTCCGAGAGCGTCGGCGCCGCGGGCGGCGGCCCCGCCCGGGAGGTCGCAGTCAGCGAAGGCGTCGTCGAGTAGGCATGAGCACCCGGGCGGCGCGGGCGAGAGGGGAACCTGAGTGTTAGAGCTGGAGCACATCACGGCCGGCTACGGCGACACGGTGGTGCTGCGCGACGTGAGCCTGTCCGTTCCCGACTCCACGGTCCTGGCCCTCCTCGGGCCCAACGGGGCCGGCAAGACGACGCTGTTGCGAGTGGCTTCGGGCGTCATCAAGCCCATGAGCGGGCGGATCATCCTCAACGGAGAGGACGTCACCGGGAAGCGGCCGTACGACATGTCTCGCCGGGGTATGTGCAGTCTCCCCGAGGGACGGGGGATCTTCCCCTCGCTGACCGTGAGGGACAACCTCATCCTCCAGTCGCCCAAGGGCAAAGAGTCCGCCACCATTGAGAAGGCCGTGACGTCCTTTCCGGCGCTCGCCACCCGCTTGAAGCAGATGGCAGGGAGCCTCAGTGGGGGGGAGCAGCAGATGCTGTCCTTGGTGCGGACGTTCGCCTCCGGGCCCAAGATCGTGGTCGTCGACGAGGCCTCCGTCGGGCTCGCCCCCATTATCGTGGACCGCATCTTCGAGACCTTGGCGGAGCTCGCCGCCACCGGGGTGTCGGTGCTCCTGGTGGAGCAGTACGTCACCCGCGCCCTCGCCCTGGCCGACTCTGCCTGCCTGCTCAACCGTGGTGAGGTGGTGTTCACGGGAGCGGCCAATGAGCTCGAGGGCGACGAGATCTTCGAGCGCTACTTCGGGATAGAGTCAAGCGACATTCAGTGATCGAGTTTCAAGGGGGAGACGGCATGGTTCGTAAGGTCTCGCTTTTGGTCTCGATGCTGAGCGTTTCCATGATCAGTTTCCTGCTTCCTGGCTCCGGACCCGCCTCTGCCTCCGCAGTATCGCCCATAAACGTGGGGTTGATTTGCAGTTGCACGGGACCATATGCCTCGAGCTTGGTCGGCGACGAGGCGACATACAAGGCTTGGGCGAGTGCCACCAATGCGGCAGGCGGAATCAACGGGCACAAGGTCGACGTGTTCTTTTCCGATGACCTCAGCAACCCGGCAACCTCACGCAGCGAGGTTGAGACGATGATCACGGCGGATCACGTGGTCGCCATCACGGACGATAGTGGTGTTGACACTGCGTGGGAGGCCTTTGCCAATCAGCACAACGTTCCCGTAGTGGGCGGAGGTCTAGGGGGGGCGATATTCAATACCGACCCCGATTGGTTCCCTGAGGGTCAGACTGCCAATGCGTTGGAAGCTTCAGTCGTCGTGGCGGCAAAGAAGGCAGGCGCCAAGAGCATCGCCTTCTTCTATTGTGCCGAAACGCCGGGCTGCGCCGAAGCCGTTCCCTACATAAGAACCTTGGCGACGACGCTCAAGACGCCCTTGGTCTACACCACACAAATCGCCTATGCAGCGCCGAACTACGTAGCGCCGTGCCTTGCGGCCAAGCAAAGTGGGGCACAAGCCCTCATTGTGGTCGAGGCTGCTCTGGTCGTTCAACACGCAGTGGCGGACTGTGCGAAGCAGGGCTACACCCCGACCGACGTGGTGGACGGGAGTGCCGTCGCTCTCAGCGATACCTCGACGGCGGGTCTGAGAGACAACCTGCTCGCCATCCAGTCGGACATTCCATTCTCGGTTAAGGCGAACCCAGGAATGAAGGCAATGAGAGCCGCTCTGCATAGGTACGCCCCGTCGGTCCTCACCTCTCCTTCGTTTGGCGAGACGATCGTGTTCCAGTGGGTATCGGGTCAACTTCTCGCTGCGGCTGTCAAGGCCGCTCACGTAAAGTCCAGTGAAGCCGTGACGTCCGCTGAAATCAAAACCGGTCTGTATTCACTCCACGGAGACACTCTCGGCGGCATGGCTCCGCCGTTGACCTTTAGGAAAGGTGCGGCGCATCCCGTCGACTGTTGGTTCTGGATGAGGCTCAAGAGCGGCGTGTTCACGACGCCCTATGGGCTGACGACGACGTGTTACAGATAGCCGCCGCCACGTCCGCTCATCTGTTGTGGTCATCGAATATCTCCTTCTTGTTACAGGTATGAGTGCGGGTTGTCGCCGTTGTCGGTTCACTGGAGATAGGGGGATAGTCCGTGGGATGACTGGGGCAAACCACCGAGTCAAGCGTCGCGGTGCGACATCCGGATCGAGGCCGCCGCCAAGGCGATGGCTGCGTAGATGCCGAGGACCACAACGGCAGTGCCTGGCCTCAGGAGTCCCGCCGAGTGGTTCACCGTGACGGCGGCTTCGAGCGCGGTCCCGGGGACGTACTGGCGGAGGCCTG
>JBEKNX010000531.1:0-3115 GCA_049522375.1 Acidimicrobiales bacterium
GGCGCGGATTGCCCGCACCGCCAACTCGATGTCTGCGTCTGGCATAACGATTGCGGGCGCCTTGCCGCCAAGCTCCAGTGAGACCTTCGTGACGTTGTCGGCGGCGGCATGCATGACAGCGACGCCGCCCTCGACGCTCCCGGTCACACTCACAATGCCGACTCTTGGGTCGGCGGCAAGCGCCTTGCCCACCACCGCGCCTGGCCCCGTGACGAGGTTGAACACGCCGCGGGGGAGCGAGCATCCAGCAACGATCCTGGCGAAGGCACAGGCGTTATTGGGTGTCTCGCTACTCGGCTTGATCACTATCGTGTTCCCAGTGATGAGTGCCGGAGCGAGCTTCCGTACGATCAGGAAGAATGGGAAGTTCCATGGGAGGATGCCGGCGACCACGCCGATAGGCATTTTGAACAGCAAGATGTTCTCCCCAGGACGGTCGCTCTGGATGATCTCGCCCTCGTAGCGACGGGCGAACTCGGCCATGTAGTCGAGGTAGTCGGCCGAGAAGTCGACTTCGACTTCGGCCAGCGAAAGGAGCTTGCCCTGTTCCTCGACAATGATGTGAGCGAGCTCGTCCCGGTGCAAACGCACCTCCCGAGCGATCTCCCGCAGATAGGCGGCGCGGTTGATCGCAGGCAGCTTCCGCCATGAAACTTGGGCCCGCTCGGCGGCGAGCACGGCGGCAGCCGCGTCGGCTTCCGTACCGCTCGGGACTTCGGATATGATTTCTCCCGTCGACGGGTTGACGACCGGGATGGTGCGGTCTGCGGAGACGGGCTCTCCATCAATGAACATTTGGTAGTGCTCCACTTTTGTTCCTGCCATGGCTCTTCCCTTTCTCGCTGTGAGGTTGCTCTAACCGGCTTGGCTCCATGCCCCGATCGCTGGTGCGTGAGGACAGTGCCGGTCCCGTCCTCCTTCTCCGGGACGGGCGAGCCTAGACGGCTTCCCGAAACCCGCTCGCCCGCATCGCCTCGACCATCTCGCTTTGAACGTCGTCCGGGATTAGGTCCGGCTCACCGAGCTGGAGCGCAATGGCGAGGTAGTACACGTGCGCAGCCTGCTCGGCGGCAACGCAGCGGTCGAAGGCGACGTTCAGGTTGTCGCCTACGCAGAACAGTCCGTGGTTTTTCCAGACGACACCGAAGCGGTCACCCATCGCACTGATCGACGCGGACGCAAACGTCCCGGTCCCGCTACGAAGGGAGGGGCCCTCCGCCAGGCCTCGGCCACCGAACAGGTAGACGAAGTTGCCTAGCACGTTCGGCACGGCCCGGTTGAGGGCGTAAAGCGTGTTGATGTAGGGGGACTCGACGTGGACGCACGCACCAACGTTGTGGTGGCGCCGGTAGGCGAGAGCATGAACCTCGGTCTCGTTCGAGGATTTGTGCGGCCCTTGCAATTTTCGACCGTCGAGGTCGACGAGCACAAGATCCTCTGGTGTGAGTTCGGTATACGAGACACCGTGCGGCGTGATCATGAACCGATCGCCCCCAGGGATCCGCACGCTGAAATTGCCCTGCGCGTTCTGCACCAGACCAAGTCGCTCGGCATGCTTGGCAACTGCCACGATATCCTTACTGATCTGCACTTCTGCAATAGTCACCCTCATCCTCACTCTCTTAGTTCCCGCACGCTCTGCCCCTAGCGACTGTTCTTGGCTCCCCGCACTGGGGCAGGCCGAGGCGCGGGACCGCCACTGCTCTGGCCGTCAGGCTCGAGATATGGGACCGTCAGAGGCCCTTCGGGTAGGACGCAGCACGTCGCGTTAGGCCCCCCCCGCTCCAGTTCTTCCCTTACATAATTGGATATGTCATCAACGGGCACGAAATTTGCCGCAGCCAGCTCGGCGTTGGTCAGCCCATCTGCGTGCATCGCGACGCGTGCCTTCTCCAGGATGCGCGCTTGGACCTGGATTACCCATTGATCGGGTAGCGTCGTCGCGCTCGACTTGATCGCGGCGGACAAGGCCTGGGGTGAGTCATATTTGGTCACCAGTTCTCGATAGGAGCCGTAATCTGGGAACCCGTCGCTGCACTCACACGCGGCAACTATCAGACCGCCCGGGCGTACTATCTCGGCCGCGGCGGACTGCCCCTTGACCGACTGGTAGAGGTTTTGGTCGAGCGGGAACCCTGCATTTGTGGTAACCACCACGTCGAAGCGCCCAGGCACCAGCTGCATCGCAATCTCTTTTGCTAGCACACAACCCGCAGCGTGCATAGCGAAGAGCTCCCCGGCGAACACGGCGACGATCTGCTGCTCCCGGTTGAGCACGACATCGCAGGCAAAATTGACCCCTGTTGCAGCAGAAATAGCTCGGATGTCGTCGTGGACGGGGTTGCCCTCAAGGACGGCCCATGTAGCCCGGGGGTCGCCGATCCGCTTTGCATCATGGAGGACGAGGGTGGTGGCCAGCCCGGCCAGGCCCGGCGCTACGAGTTTCGGCCCTCCGGAGAAGCCGGCAAAGAAGTGGGGCTCAATGAACCCCGTAGTGATGCGCACATCTGCCTCAAGCCACTCCCGGTTAAGGTAGACAGGGACACCTTCGCCGCATGTCCCAAAGAAGGCGAGCGAGCTGTCGTCGCGGGCATCGTGGTTAACCACGCGAACGGCTCTGAGCACCTCGGCACCGAGCATGGCCTCGAGCTCCACAGGCGTATTGGCGCGGTGGGTGCCAGTCGCCACAAGGACTGTGATGTCGTTGAGGTCGACGGACGCCGACAGCTCATCGAGGAGAGCCGGGACCACAATGTCCCGGGGTTGGGGGCGCGTACCATCACAGACCGCTATTGCCACGCTCTGGCCGCGTCTAACGACGTCGCGGAGCGGGGGCCCGGCGACGGGAGCACGAAGCGCCGTTCGCACGGCCCGAGCAGGGTCTGTTGTTGCTGGACAATGCTTCGGAGTGACAACGACGGCGCTGTCGGGCAGTTCGACCTCGAGCCCGCTCCTGCCGTAGGCGAGGCTAACGCGCATAGCGCCCGCCGCTCGACAGGGCAGCCAATCGGTCGCGGGCGGAGACCGCCGCCCGGCCAAGGGCTGGGTCTGGCGCGACGCGAGCGGTTGGGAACGAACGCGATACGAGCGTGCGCATTTCCGCCCGGTCGCCGAC
>JBEKNX010000532.1:0-5808 GCA_049522375.1 Acidimicrobiales bacterium
GGTGGATTCGCGCGGAACGCGCGTTACGGGCAGCGACCTCGATGCTCACGGAGCGAGCGCCACACCTCGTGCCCTCAGCACAGCCCTCTTGCATCAACGAACTTCCGCGGACGACCACTTAGTCAGACCCTGTAGAGCAGAGCGGTCTTTCATTAGGAACCGGTTTAGGACTGCTTCGGCGATCTCTTCAAGGTCCGGCTGGCCGGCGCCGGGGACGTCCGGTCCCCCAGGAGCCGGTGCCCCGGGATCTCCACTCAAACAGTCAGACACGGCTCTCCTTCTCCCTAAGACAACCAACCTCAACCGGCACGCCGGGGCACGCCAACCTGCACTCAGGGATGGCAGCGACGTGGGTGACTGTCGCCGCCTGGCGGCTGCCCGCCTGTCTATAGGCGTCGACCAGAGCAGTTCTCCGGTGCGGACCAGGTTGTTCCCCGTGCCCGGGATGCGGTGGTCGTCGGGTGTGATGACAGCGGTCTTGAGGATGAGGAAGATCACGAAACCAGGACGATGCCGGGGGACTCGTCGTCACCGACAATAGGATCTTAGGTCGTCCGGTTTGTGTCAAAACGCGCAATAACGGGTCCAACAGTGCGAGGCCATTGCTCTTGGCCGATGGACTGTGGTGCGCCGGGCCGCACCTGACTTCCCTACTGTGCCGAAAGCCCTGTGGCGGTTGCCATCAAGGGCGCTTCTCTGGCTGAGCCCGAAGGCCCTGCACTTACGAGTTGTTGTGCCAATGGCTTTAGTGACCGCGGCGATGGCTTTTCCTGTGCAGCGGTCCTATGATGCCGTCCAGCGTGCTGAGAACGCTGTGGACCAAGTAACCGAGCTTACGGCGACCCTTGGCACACTGGTCAAGGAGGAGGCCGTCGCGTCGACAGGTGAAGGTTGGCAGGCGGCGATCAGCCGGAAGCTTCCGATACCAGTCTACGGGATCGCTACGCCCGCTTGGGACTTGGGGTCACCGGTAGGCGCAGTTGGTTCGCTAGCTCACGGTGGCCAGATCGATGTCTATTGTCCACCTCTGCGCCCACAACCAGCGATCGATTGTGAGGTTGGGTCGCCCCTTTTGAGCGCCCTTCTGGCCAAAGACATGGACGCTTTGCGCCGCGGGGGTGCCCAAATGCAGGCGCTTGCCCGCCAGCTTAAGGGGGCTCTCGGTCAGGCCGAGGCCGTCCCCCTGGACCAGAGCACTGCGACTGACTTCGATCAAATATACGATCCGTTCGATTTTTACTCTCAAGACCAGGACGTAGAGGGCCAGCTTGCGCTCGTGCAACAGCTGTGGCCACTAGTGTCCGGGGACCCCGGCGGCAACGGTCCTCTGGCTGAACTCGACTGGAGCTTCTCGCTTGAGCAAGTTTACTTCAGTATGGATCTGGACGAAAGTGACTTGCTTTTGAGGCCCGCGACGCGGCTCGCGACGTACGACCTGAACGCCCAGCTCGAAAACGCCCGGCAGCTGGAAAGCCAGTACTTTGATAACGCCCCCTCGATGGTCCAGGCTCTTGATCTAAGGGCTGGCGACGAAACTCTACCTATAACTATGCTGGCCGAGGGTATGGCCGAGGCGCCTATTCCGGCCAGTCGACCGATCACACTAAGTAGCCTCGAACGTGCTTTCTCACTTGGTCTCCAGGGCCAGTGGGACGGGCTGTTCGCAATGGTTGCGGTAACCGGCACTGCCGCCAACAAGGTGTTCCCTGTCCTGGTCGTAAAGGCTAAGCGAAACTTCACAGATTGGCTCGTCACGGCAGGGGCCTTGGAGGTGGCTCTGCTCACTGGTCTGCTCGTTGCGTTCCGGCTCTTGGACCGCCGGCGTCGTCGCCTGGAGCACGAGGCCAGTCATGACGGCCTGACGGGGTTATTGAACCACTCGGCGGCCGTCGCCGCGTTGGAGAAAGCGCTCGCCCGAGCCGCGAGAGCGGGAGGTTTGACCGCCGTACTCTTTATCGATCTCGACCGGTTCAAGCAGGCTAACGATACCCACGGCCACCAAGCCGGTGACCTCATATTACGCAAGGTGTCCGAAAGGCTGTCTTTGGCGGTGCGAACCGGTGATCTTGTGGCTCGTCGTGGTGGGGACGAGTTCATCGTCATCGCGGAGTGCGTGAATGGGCGGGAGGAGGCGCAGCGTCTCGCTGAGCGCGTCCTCGCCGTGATCAGGGAACCGATCGGGTGGGGTGGCTATGTAATAGAGGTCGGCGCGTCGGTGGGTGTAGCCATAACCGAAGAGGGCCGTTCTGACGCGGAAAGGTTGCTGGCTTGCGCCGACCATGTTATGTACCAGTCCAAGCGCAGGGGCGGCGGCACGGTTGAACTGTACGACGACCGCGCCCTGGCGAGGTAAAATGCCAGGCCGTTGCCCGCCCAACCGCTAAGAGTCAGGCGGGGTCAGCGGTTACCAAAAGGTCGAAGGCGGCGGCCTCGTTGCGGAGCCACCGACGGGGACGGGGACGACTGTGTTGCTAGCACAGGTCTCTAGCTTGAACTGGTATGGGGCCACGCATGGGCGCAATCCCGGGGCGCCCCCGCAATGGGGTTGTAACGCAGGCGGTCCACAAGAAATATGCCCAGGCCATCAAGGTGACCAAGGGCCCATCGACGTAGCTGTCGTCCGCGTAGAGGGCCGGGCGTCGCCTGAGGGCACCTCCCCGGGGGGGGCGGCAGACGAACGCTCGGAGCGGCGCTCGCATCGACACGCGCTGGGTCCACGGGGCACTTATCGGGCGCCCGGCAACACCGGACCCAGAGGTGTAGATATGGCTCTAATCAGTAAGCCCTACGCGCGTTATTCGGTGCTGCCAATATGTGTGCACCTTATGATCGGTTTGGTCCATCCGTCGTCGGAGGCGTTGCCGCTGCGACAGGGGAAATACTCCTGCGTGCGCGTTCGGCGCATCCGCGTTTCGGCAACTCGGACACCCAACCGCTCGTCAGCAGCGTCTCGGCCGGTTCCGCGTGACTCTGTCTGGATGTCTGTTCGGGGCACCAAGCTGCAGTCCCTGCTTTCAGGACCAGATGTACTCCTCGGCGAGGGCGCCGTTGTTCCACCGGGCGACGGTTACCATGCGTCCGCCTCCCTCGAATTCGCCGACTACACAGGTCCATTCTCCCGATCCGAACTTGATCGGATGCGAAGTGATCTGGGGTGGTGTTCCTCCCGCGGAGTCCACGTAGGTCTTCATCGCTGCGATGTGCTCTTCGATGCCGTGAGTGACCGGCTGGCCTTTCCAGTCGACGAGCACGTCGTTGGTGTGGTGAGCGGCGAACACGCCGTGCCAGTCGGCGCCATTCCAGCCAGTGAAGTCGAGGTCGTCCATGCCTTGGAGGTTGGCGGAAACCTGGTCATCGCTCATGTGGTCACGCTTTCAGGTTGGGGCGGCCGGTGCTTGCCGCTGGTTTGGGTGTCAATCGGAGGTTGAGGCGGGCCACTGGGACAGGGTCGCTTCGGCTTCTATGTCAACGGTGATGTCGTCGCCGATGAGCATGCTCCCCGCCTCCTGGTTCAGTTCGGCGACGAGACCGAACTCGCTTCGGGTGAGGGTCCCGCTGGCCGAGAAGGAAGCGCGAGGTGCTCCGTGCGAGTCGGTGATCGATCCCGCGAAGCGCACGGTCAGCGGGACGGGCTTGGTGACACCTCGGACGGTGAGGTCGCCCAGGACACGCCACTCACCCCTTGGGCGCTCGATGACGCGGGTGCTGCGGTAGGTCATGGTCGGGTGAGCGTCACCCGAGCGCAGGTCCTCGTCCCGAGCGGCGAACAGGGTGCTGATGCTGGCGGTCTCCACGGTGACCTCCAAACGACGAGGCGGTCAGTTCCTCCGCGACCGTCGCGGTGCCGGCGACTCGCTCGGAGCGGCCACGGACCCGGCCGACGACGAGGTGTTGGGCCGTGAAGCCCACGAAAGTGTGCACCGGGTCGATGGCGTAGATCCCGGGGGAAGGGGCCAGTACATGATTGGCGATACGGCTGTGATCGGGGGGACCGGCGGTCGGCGCTTCGGTCACGTTGCTACCCCTCGCGGTCGGCGGATTGCTTTCTGCCTGGTCGCGGGCCCGGTGGCTGTCACGAAGCCGGTCATAGGTTGGACTCGTCTGCCGGTACATGCGGCAGGGGAGGTGCCTCACCGGTTCCACTGACGCCGATTTCGTTGCAGCCGAGGGCGAAGCAGGTCATGGACAGCGATCCCATGGCGTAGCCGTCGATGAGGACCCGGGTCTTCTGTTCGGCTGCGTCGGCCAGGCCGGCGATGTAGAGCAGGGGGATGAAATGATCGGGTGTGGGGACGGCCAGCGAGTAGTCGTCGTCATCGACGACCGAGAGAATGTCACCCGGGGCTGACGTCATGACGTTGGTGACCGTTTCGTCGAAGCGTCGCGCCCAGTCGAATGACCCGTCCGGCTGGTTCCAGTCGACTCGGCGCAGGTTGTGAACCACGTTGCCGCTGCCCACGATCAAGATGCCTTCATCTCGCAGCGGTGCCAGGCGGCGGCCTAGGTCGAGGTGGTAGTCGAAGGCCTTGGTGGCGTTGATGGAAAGCTGCACCACCGGGATGTCGGCGTCAGGGAAGACGTGGACCAGGACCGACCAGGTGCCGTGGTCGATACCCCAGCTGTCGCTGTCCTGGCCCACCCAGGTCGGCTTGAGCATGTCAACGACCTTGCCGGCCAGTGCCGGGTCTCCCGGCGCCGGGTAGTCGACGGCGAACAGCTCGTCGGGGAAGCCGTAGAAGTCATGGATGCTCCGAGGCTGAGCCATCGAGGTAACGGCGGTGGCGTTGGTGTACCAATGGGCCGAAATGGACAGAACCCCCGCCGGGCGGCCGACGCTTTCACCAAGGGCCCGCCACGCCTCGGTGTAACGGTTGTGGTCGAGGGCGTTCATGGGGTTCCCGTGGCCCAAGAAGGCAGCCGGCATCCGGGCCACCTCAGCCACCGGGACGCCCGAGCAAGGTTGGTCCCGCAGGTCTAGCCACGATGTGCCTCCTTGACCGAGCGTATCGTCACACCTGACGCGAGCGTACGGTACCGACGACCACTGGGAGGACCGACTATGAGCGTGAGGACCGCGACGGTCCTGGTGTGCGGAGCCGCTTTCGACGGGACCTCGGAGGAGTTGAGCGGGCCGACAGAGATCCTCGAAGTGACGGTCTGATCGCCGAGATCGGCCCATCGGTGTCTCGCCCCGACGGCGCGGAGGTGATCGACCTGTCGGAGCGGACGGTCAGCCCCGGGTTCATCGACACCCATGTTCATCTAACCATGGATACCTCCAACCTGGCCCTGCAGACCCTGGACTCCTCAGCCGCCAAGGCGCTCACCGGGCTCCACCTGGCCCAGGAATACCTCCGCTACGGGTTCACCACACTTCGCGACTTGGGCAGCATGGACCCCGATTTCCCGACGATCTGCGCAGGCCTTGCACTTGGGGGCCAATGTCAGTCACGCCACGGCAGGCAAGGCCGTTGACCGCTCTGGCTGGTGGCGCGGGCTAAGGCGACGAAAGTCCTGACTGTCCGGAAAACCCCTGTTCAGGTGGGGTGAGCATGTCCGCAGAAGTGCGGAAAGCATGCTTGGAGGATCTGGCCATCGCGGCCAATTACACATCGCAGTTGCCCACGGCAGGAGCATCGCTGCTCACGGCCACAAACTGAGCCAGGATGAGTTGCCCGTCGAGGACTTGCGCTATCAACCTAGGCCTGAAACAAGCGCTCGGTCCCGCTAGGTACGTCCATAGCGCTTTGTAGCCTTTGACCGGGCCGGTAGTGGCGCGCTGGAGGTCGTCGGTGCGGTCTTTTCCTG
>JBEKNX010000533.1:0-3358 GCA_049522375.1 Acidimicrobiales bacterium
GGCCGTCTCCCAGGTCCTGCTCGGTGGGGTGCGTGGCGCACACCTCCATGGCCTGGGGGCAACGGCCCCGGAACCGGCACCCGGTGACGGCGCTCGCTTCGGCCCGTTCCCCGGCCAGGACGACGTTGGCCCCCTTTGCCCCCTGGGCGGGGGCGAAGTCGTCAAGGCGGTGCGACGTCCTCGGTCCGGGCACCGATGCCTCGAGGAGCTGGGTATAAGGGTGAGCCGGCCTGAGGATGACGTCGTCGGCCTGGCCCCGTTCGACGATCTCGCCCCGGTACATCACCATGATCTGGGTGGAGAAATAGCGGGCGGTGGCCAGGTCGTGCGTGATGTAGAGCAGGGCCAGGTCACGGTCACGCTTGAGGCCGTCCAGCAGGTTGAGGATCTCGAGGCGTATCGACACGTCCAGCATGGAGACGGGCTCGTCGGCCAGTATTACGCCCGGTTGGGTGGCCAGTGCCCGGGCGATGGCCACGCGTTGGCGCTGGCCGCCCGAGAGCTCGTGGGGGTACTTCGGGACGAACGATGGCGCCGGGACCATGTTCACCGACGTCAAGAGAGCCTCCACCTCCTTTTCCAGCCCCGAGCGGGGATGCCCGTAAATCCGTAGCGGACGGCGAAGGTGGTGCCCGACGGTGAAAGCGGGGTTGAGCGAGGCGAAGGGGTCCTGAAAGACCATCTGGACCTCTCGCCGGTAGTCGCGCAGCTTCCGGCCGCCATGACCGACCGGGCGCCCATGAAGCAATACTTCTCCGCCCGTCGGGCGCAGGAGGCGGGCCAGGGCCCGGGCGATGGTGGACTTCCCGCTGCCGCTCTCGCCTACCAACGCCAAGGTTTCCCCGGCCACCAGCTCGAACGAAACGTGGTCAACGGCGCGGAACTTCGGCCCGCGCCTCTGCGCGAAGTCCACCGTCAGGTCGTGCACCTGGAGGACGCTCATGGCCGCTTCAGGCCTCCGCCAGCGGTGAGCCAGCCGGGGCGGCGCCCAAATTTGTCGGGACCAACGACCGCTCCCGCCCTCCCAGCCCGAGGGGGTCACCGCTCAGTTCTGCCGGCGGGCCGGCAGGGTTGGCTGTACGGTCGTGGAGATGGCAGGCCACCCTCCAGTCGTCGAGCATGGACGCCCTCGTCGGGCCCTCGCCGGGCCGGCGGTCGAGCGCCTTTGCCGCGTAGCTACCTCCGGGCGCGTCCAGCTCTGGCTTGACGCCGGCGGGCGGAGCCAGAGGCGACAGGACGGGATGGGCGC
Organism: Acidimicrobiales bacterium; assembly: GCA_049522375.1. Classification (GTDB taxonomy): domain Bacteria; phylum Actinomycetota; class Acidimicrobiia; order Acidimicrobiales; family Palsa-688; genus Fen-671. Next base: position 1,250 of record JBEKNX010000533.1, read on the forward strand.
TGGCGCACGGGGCGAAGGCGTACGGGCAGCGAGGAGCGAAGGCGCAGCCCGGCAGGTCCTGGCGCAGGTCCGGAGGGGAGCCGGGGATACCCTGTAGCGCCCGGCGCTCGCCCAGAAGATCGGGGCAGGCCGCTTGCAGGCCGAGCGTGTAGGGATGGGCTGGTCTCCCGCCGACCCACTCGGCGGGGGCGCGCTCGACGATCTCGCCCGCGTACATGACCGCCAGCCGGTCGCTGAGGTCCACCAACATCGGTAGGTCGTGGGTGATGAATATGACGCTGAAGCCGAGCTCACGCCGGAGCCGGGCTATCTCCAGCAGTATCTCGCGCTGCACCACGACATCGAGCGCGGTGGTGGGCTCGTCCATGATGACGATCTCGGGTTGCAGGGCCAGGGCCATGGCAATGCCGACCCGCTGCCGCATCCCCCCGGAGAGCTCATGAGGGAAGCCGCTGAGCCGGGAGGGGTCGATCCCGACCATCTCCAGGAGCTGGCGGCTTCTCTGGTCCCGGGCGTCGCCGTCCATCTCGGGGACGTGCGCCTCGAAGATGTCCGAGAACTGGCGCCGGAGGCTGGTCACGGGATTGAGCGAGTTCATGGCGCCCTGGAAGACCATCGAGACCACTGTCCAGCGAAAACGGCGTAAAGCCTCCGGCTCGAGGCCCATGATGTCGACGGGGCCGGCGCCGTCACGGCCGTAGAAGAGCACCTGTCCTTCGGTCATCACCGCGGGGGGGCGCAGGAGACGGGTCAGCGCGTACGCCAGCGTCGACTTGCCACAGCCGCTCTCGCCGGCGATCCCGAGCATCTCCCCCCGGTACAACTCGATCGAGACGTCCCTGACGGCCCGCGTGGGCACAGCCCCCCCGTACTCCACCGATACGTGGCTCGCCCGCAACACGGTGCCGTTCTGGCCGACGGCTCTTGTCGGCGCCGTGGGTTCGCCGCTCACGGCGCGCCTGCGGGCTGCGGGGCTTCCCGGGCCTGGAGCTGACCTCGGGCCTGGAGGGCCTCTTTGCTCTGCCGTTTGACTGGGCGAACCGAGCGCAACCGGGGGTTTAACACCTCGTCGAGACCGAAGTTCACCAGTGACAGCCCGGTGCCGAGAAGAGCGATACACAGCCCGGGCGGGGCGAACCACCACCACGCGCCGCTGGTTAGGGCCTGGTCGGCCTGAGCCCAGTAGAGCATGTTGCCCCAGCTGAGAAGATTGGTATTGCCCAGGCCGAGGAACGCCAGGCCGGCCTGGGTGAGGATGGCGAAGATCACCGTGAAAATGAAGCCGGAGACGATGAAGGCGGTCATGTTGGGCAGCAGCTCGACGATCACGACCCGCCACGCGCGCTCGCCGGACACGCGCGCCGCCAATATGTAGTCCCGGCTCCGCATCGACAGCGCCAGGGCCCGCAGCACCCGGGCCGTGCCTGCCCATCCAGTAAAGGCGATGATGATGATCGTCGGTAGCAGGCTCTTCGCCTGTACGTAGGCCGAGATGACGATGACGAGCGGCATCACCGGGATGACCAGGATGATGTTGGTGAACAGGTTTAGCGCCTCGTCGCTAATGCCCCCGATGAACGCCCCGCCGACGCCGATCAGCAACGACAGCACGGTAGAAATGCCGCCGGCCACGAAGCCGACTTCAAGGGTCGGGCCGGTGGCGGCGATCACCTGGTAGAGCACATTTTGGCCTTCCTGGGTCGTGCCCAGCCAGTACTTAGCCGACGGCCGGCCCAGGACCTCGGTGCCCAGAGCGTTGGGGTTATGGATGAAAAGCGGGCTGAAGACGGCCAGCAGCACGAAAAACAACAGGATGACCAGGCCGACGAGCATGCGGGGACGAAAAACAACAGGATGACCAGGCCGACGAGCATGCGGGGAGAACGCCCTAGTGCCGCCGCCGCACCACGTAGCCGTGTGGCGACCCCTTTCCTCCGCCGCGGCTCCAGCGCTCCCGCAGAGGGGGCGATCACGGCTGTGGTCACCTGGCCTGCCTCGTGCGCGGGTCGATGAACCCGTAAAGCATGTCGACCAGGAAGTTAGCGCCGAGGACCACCAGGCAGATGACCAGGAAGATGCCTTGCATGAGGGCGTAATCGTCGTTTTGGA
>JBEKNX010000534.1:0-3072 GCA_049522375.1 Acidimicrobiales bacterium
CAAAGCGACGGACGGCAACCCGGCCAGGGTCGTGCGGACCGATTCCTGGCCCGGGCCGGTGCCCGATTGCACGGCCAGCACCGGTGCCAAGGGGCTCATCCCTCCGGCCATAAGACGCTCGGCGATCTGGCGGCGGTGGGCGGCGCCCATCAGGACCACGATCGTCCCCCCGGCGGCGGCCAGCGCCTCCCAGTTTGTGCCCCCCGCCCCCGGGGCGGTGTCGACGGAGCGGCTGTGGCCGGCGACGACGGTGAAGGAAGTAACCAGGCCACGATGGGTGACAGGCACGCCGGCGCTGGCGGGGGCGGCTATGGCGGCGCTGACGCCGGGGACTACTTCAAAAGCGACGCCGGCCGCCTTCAAGGCCAGCGCCTCCTCCCCGCCGCGCCCGAAGACGAACGGGTCGCCACCCTTCAGGCGCACGACCCTCCGGCCGTCCTTGGCCCTGGCCACGAGCAGCTGGTTGATGGCCTCCTGGTCGCCCCGGTCGTCGGGTTGCTTACCGACGTCGACCTTTTCGGCGCCGGGCGGGGCGAGCGACAAGAGGGCGGGGTCGGTGAGGCGGTCGTGAACGACCACGTCGGCCACGGCCAGGACCTCGGCCCCCCGCCGGGTGAGGAGGCCGGGATCGCCGGGGCCGGCCCCGACCAGGTACACGGTGCCGCTCAACGCCGGTCGCCCCGGGCCGCCAGGAGGTCGCGCCCGCCGGCGCCAAGGACCATCTCGGCCACGTGCGCCCCGAGCGCCGCGCCATCGGACGGTGCCCCGATGGCGCGGCGACGGACGACGGCGCTCCCGTCAGGAGCAGCCAGCAAGCCCTCCAGGTGAAGTTGGCCCTCCGGTGTGGCCGTGGCGTGGCCGGCCACGGGGAGGTCGCAGGCGCCTCCGATGGCAGCCAGGAAGGACCGCTCGGCGTCGACGCAGCGCCGGGAGGAGGGGTCGTCGAGCGTCCCCAGGAGGTCCCGGGTGACATCATCGTCGGTGCGGCATTCGACGGCCAGCGCCCCCTGAGCCACTTGAGGGACCATGACGTCCACGTCCAGCACTTCCATGGGCTCGGGCGTTAGCCCGAGCCGGGTGAGCGCGGCCATGGCCACCACCATGGCCCCGCCCGGCGGCACCCGGGCCAGGCGAGTGGAGATGTTGCCACGCAGGCCCACGAAGCTCAGGTCGGGCCGCAGGAAGGCCAGCTGGGCGCGGCGGCGCTGGCTGCCGGTGGCGACGGTGGCACCCGGGCACAGCTCTGAGAGCGTTGTGCCGACGAGGACGTCGCGAGGGTCGCCCCGGAGGGGTACCGCCGCCAGGCAGAGGCCGGGCTGGTCGACAGGCTGGAGATCCTTGGCTGAGTGGACGGCGGCATCGGCCCGGCCCGCGAGCAAGGCGGCCTGCACCTCGCGCACGAACACGCCCCGGCCCCCCATTTCCCACACCGGTAGCTCCGAGCGGCGGTCGCCCGTCGTCGTCACCGTCACCAGCTCGACCTCCAAGCCGGAGTGGACCGCCGCCAGCAGGGAGGCGACGTGGCCCGCTTGCCACAACGCCAACGGGCTTCCCCGGGTGGCCAGGCGTAGCGGCACTAAGGTTCGAGGCCGAAAAGGTCCCTGAAGGCGTCGGCCAGCACGTCGCCCCGGGCCGTGCCGGCGGCGTCTTTCAAGTTGACCGTCGGTTCGTGCAGGACTTTGGCGACGATCCGCCGGGTCACCGCAGCCACCGCTTCGAGCTGTCCCGGGCTCAGGTCCTGGCCCCGGCGGGCGAAGCGCTCGACCTCGGCCTGGCGTACCGCCTCCGCCCTCTCATGCAGGGCTGTCACGAGCGGGGCAACGGACCTGGCGGCAAGGGAGTTGTTGAAGCGGTCCACTTCCTGGGCCACGATCAGTTCGACGGCAGGGATCTCGGCCCGGCGTCCTGCCGCCCGGGAAGCGACGAAGCGGCCGATGTCGTCCATGTTCAAGAGGGTGACGCCGGGCAGGCCGGCCACGGAGGGGTCGATGTCCCTGGGCACGGCCATGTCGACGAGCAGGAGCGGTCGCTGCGGCCGGGCGGCCAACGCCTGGCTGACGGTGCCGGCGGCGAGGAGATGGGCCTGGCCGGAGGTGGAGCACGCCACTACGTCTGCTCCGGCCAGGGCACCGACCAGGTCCTCCCAGGCCGCGGCCTGCCCCCCTACGGCCGCGGCCACCTGGTCGGCTCGGTCCTCGTTGCGGTTGACGACGACGACCGGGAGCATACCGGGCACGCCGGCAAAGGCCCGGGCGGCCATCTCGCCGACTTCGCCCAAGCCGACCACGAGGGCCTGCTTGCCTTCGAGCTCGCCCAGAGCCTCGGTCGCCATCTCGACGGCGGCGTAGGACAGTGAGGTCGTGCCCCGGGAAATGTCGGTTTCGGAGCGGGCGCGCTTGCCGACCTGGAGCGCATGGCGGAAAGCAGCGCTGAGGGCCGGCCCGCACGAACCCTCGTTGCGAGCCACCTCCCAGGCCTGTCGTACCTGGCCCAGGACCTCGCCCTCCCCGATGGAGACCGAGTCCAGGCCGGCCGACACCCGGAACAAGTGACCGACGGCGGCCTCGTCGAAATAGGAGTAGAGGTTCCCCGAGAAACCTTCGGGCGGTTTGCCGCTCCAGGTGGCGAAGAACTCTCGGATGTCGGCCATGGCCCCGTGGAACCGGTTGACGAGGGCGTAGACCTCGGTCCGCATGCAGGTGGACAGGACGACCACCTCATCTAGGTGAGGGCGAGACGAGAGATCGGCCAGCGCCTTGGGCACCGAACCAAGGGGCACGATCAGGGGCTCGAGGTCCTGGAGCGGCACCGTTCGGTGGTTTATCCCGACTACTGCGACAGACACGCCTCGAGGCGCTCCTTTGCTTCGGCCCGGCGTCCCGAGCGGATCAGGTCGAGCATGGCCCAATCGATGCTCTGCCGCCAGTCAACCTCTTCGGTGCTGCGCCCGGCGGCCCTCACGGGCAAGGCAGGGGGCCCCGTCCTCAGCGGACGGCCGCGGTTTGCGCCTGGCCCGCGTCCTCGGCTCGCCGGCCCGTGCGCACATGCTCGTAATACCCGAGGATCTGCAGT
>JBEKNX010000535.1:0-3071 GCA_049522375.1 Acidimicrobiales bacterium
CATTGTCCGTGTAGGTAGCCGAGGGTGCCAACTTTGCCTTGTCGACCAGCAGGACCACGTTTTGCAGCACGGACTCGACGCCCGGCCCCATGGAGAAGTCGGTGCCCCAGGCGCCGATGTTGACTTGGCCGTCCTTGTAGATGACGAACGAGGCGGCGCCCGGGACCAGCGCCACCCCCGCCTTGCCTTCGAGGTAGATGCCGCCCTTGGCGTCCTGGAAGCGGAAGCCCCCGTTGAACGCCGCCGCCAGGTAGGGCAGCTCGGCCGGTGTCACGTACGGCGGGTGTGCCCAGGTGCCGCCGGGCTCGGTCGACCCGGGGACCAGTTCTAAGTGCAGCAGCCTGGTGTCGATCCATACCGCCGTGGTGATCTGGCTGGTGTAGACGTCGTCGGCCCGGAACTGGGCCACGTACATGGCGGGCACCCCGTGGACGAGCGGCCCGGTGGCCTGCCATTGGCCCTCGCCGGGCAACGCCGGGTGGACGACCAGGGCGACGGGCGAAGGGGCGGCCAGTCCCGGCGGGGCCGTGGTCGTAGTGGTCGTGGAGCCTGCCGCCGTCGTACTCGGAGCGTTGGCGGTGGCGGTGCCCGGAGGGTCGGGGGCGACGGTGCCCGGAGGGTGGGCGGCGACGGTGCCCGAGGTGGCTGGCCTAGGGGGGAGGGTGGTCAGCGCAGCGCCGGCGACCGTGGCCGGCACCTTGTTGAGGCCCTTGGGCTGGCCGCCCTTGCCCGGCGCGGTGGCCGAGTAGTAGATCTCCTCGAAGCGCTGGGCCACCAGACCGGCGTGGTGCGCACGCAGCCAGTCGGCCCATTTGGCCTCGAAGCTCTGGTTGCCGGGGGTCAGGGCGGCACCAGCTAGGGACACGGCGAGGAGCACAACCACCAGGGCGGGCACGACCAACAGGGAGCGCAGGCGCAGGAGCCGGTGGTGGCGGCGACGCTGAGGCGGCGCGGAGCTGTGGCCGACGGCTGTCACGGCCTCCGGCCGACGACCTTACGCATCCCGGCCCTCTCCTCTCCAGTTCTCGGCGCGGCCAAGCGCCATCTCCCAGTGTGGGACCACGTTCCTTGCGCCAACATGAACGGTAAGGTCACAGAGTCCGGCCGTTGGCACCTCGTCACCCTGGGGCAGGCTTAGTGGCTGAGCGGAGACGAACGTTTGGCGCGCCGACTAAGGTGCTGATCAGGGAGTGGCCTTTCGTTAGAGATAACTCAGCACGGGCCAACGGCAGTCGCAGGTAGCCTGCAGCCCGTTGTTGGTACTTATCTCGCAAGACGCTGCCGCCGGCGACCGCCTCGAACCATCGTATGACGGTGTCTGATGCCGAGAGCGCGGGCTGTAATGGCCGGCGTTCATGTTCGCGTAAGGCCCCTCTTTTACACTTACCTTGCCGGAGGGTTCGTTGGCACGTGATCGACTTTGCCAGTGAGTTCTCGGTTCCCGCGCACCAACTCAAAACTCCGCGAGGCACCATGAAGGATCTTGCACCGTTCGGAACCCTAACCCCTGGCCCCGGTGCCAACCTCGCTGCCGACCACGCCGGGCCGCCGCCTTGGGGCTCTCACCGACCGTCAAGCAACGGCACCGTGCGCGTGAGGCCTCTTGTCCAGGCCGACATCCCCGCAGTGGCGGTGCTTTACCGTCGCGTCCTGAGCTCGCGGTCCCTGTCGCTATTGGGGCTGGTCTTCATGCGCAGCTGCTGCCGGGCGTGGGTCGAAGCACCAGGGTCGATTGCCATTGGCGCTGTTGACGAATGCGGTGACCTGCTTGGTGCGCTGTTGGGGGCCACCGATCCGGTAGCGCACGCGCGGGCCGTGGTGGGCCGACGCCGACTGGGGATCGGTGCTTGGTTGGTGGCCCATGCGGTAGCTCATCCTCGTCTGGCCAAGGATCTGATCATCACCCGGGGGTACCCCTATGCGCGTAGAGTGACGCGGCTCGTCGTTCGAGCTCAGCGTCCGGCAGGGTTATTGCCAGGTGAGGGCGGCCTTTCGGTTGGTGAGGTCACGTATCTGTTCGTCCGCCTGGACCGGCAGGGCTCGGGGGTCGGCCGCGCTCTAGTAGATGCGGCGGTCGAGACGGCGCGAGCCGCCGGCGTGAACGAGCTCCTTCTGGTTACCCCTCCTGAGTTGGCGGCTTGGAATTTGTGCCAGCGGTGGGGATGGTTTGGGGACGTTGGACATCGACAGGGGCGGGTGCTTTCCTCCACGCCGGTTCCCGAGGCCCCCTGGTCCGGGGGACAGGCGAGCTGGCGAGGGCGCGGCTAAGTAGCAGCTTCGCGCAGTGCCATAGGCACGTCGGACGTTTGCGCGGACCGGGTAGATTTATTTTCCCCGCGGTGGCCGCTTTGCATCAAACCGGCGAGACGTAGCCCGAAATGCCAGCCGGGCTTTGACCGGGAACGTGCGCCTGGTACTGGTCGTTGCCGATCTCTACATCGCTGAAGCCAGTGTGGTCCCCATCCCCGTTGATGGTGTCAGGTCCCCTGTCCCCCGTGGTGAAGCCAATGACTATGGCAACGTGTTGGGCTACGAGTGCAGGCTCGTCTAACCCGTAGACGACGACGTCGCCGGGCAGTGGGACATAGCCTGTTCCAACCGCGTGCCAGGTGCCTCGGGCCGTTCCCCACTCGTAGAAGCTGGCGGAGGAGGAGTTCAGGTCGCCATTGATGTACTGGTAGACCACGGGGGCGCCCGCCGTCTGCCAAACCCAAGCGGCGAAGTCAGCGCACCATTCCTCGTCCATATTGGCGTTGCCACAATCGCTGTTACCCGACACCCAGTAGGCGCTGTACTTGTTGCAGTACGTGTTGGGTGGCGAGGTCTGGTAGCCCAGCTGGCTCTCGGCGGTTTGGACGATCCGACCGCGCAATGCTGAGATGCTGGCTGCCATGGTGACGTCGCGACGCAAGGCTTCGGCCACGGTCGACGAGCTGCCAGAAGGGTGCACGACGGCGCGCAGCCCACTAGGGAGGAGTCGCGCCACGGACGTTGGGCGCAACAGGACCGCGGCCGTCCCCAGGAGCACCAGAACGCCAAGCCGGCGCCTCCGGTACTTTGCTCTGCGCCGA
>JBEKNX010000536.1:0-3062 GCA_049522375.1 Acidimicrobiales bacterium
ATCACCGTCTTTGACAACGCCGCCGCCGATGATGCGCACGTGGAGCCCACTCTGGCCGCCATAGCGGCCGGCAAGCACGTCGCCTGCGAGAAGCCACTGGCTCGCGGCGCCGCCGAGGCCCGGCACCTATGGGAGGCCGCCGAGCGGGCCGGCGTCCAACACATGTGCTGCTACAACTACCGCTTCGTCCCGGCCGTCCAGCTGGCTCGGGACATACTGCGAGACGGCGCCCTCGGCGAGATCTACCAGGGCCGCTTCCGCTACTCGCAGAGCTGGGGCACGCTCTCGCCGGACGGTTCCCTCGTGACTATTGGTTGCCATGCCATCGACCAGGCGCGCTTTCTCGTGGGTGAGGTCACGAGCGTCTCGGCCCTTTTCAGCGACCCGCTCAGCCGGCACGGGGACAACACGAAGGCCGAAGCGGCCGCTCCCGGCGACATTGTCACCGGCCTTGTACGGTTCGCCGGCGGCGCCTCGGGGACCATCGACGCCTCCGGCTACGCCGCCAGTCGGCGCAATATGTTGGCCTGGGAGATCAACTGCGAGCAAGGGACACTGGCGTGGGACCTCGAGCGCCTGAACGAGCTGCGAGTGTCCGCCACTGGCGCGGCCAGAAGACCGCTGACCGGGATGGCCGATGTCATTGTGTGTGAGCCGGGTCATCCTTTCGTGGACCTGTGGTGGCCGCCGGGGCACCTGCTCGGTTGGGAGCACGCCCACACCAACATGTTCATCCATTTCTTTCGTTGCCTGGGCGAGGAACGTCCGCTGGGCCCGGACGCGGCGACCTTCGAGGACGGCTATCGGGTGGCTTTGATCAGCGAAGCCATGCTCGCGTCGGCTAGCACGGGACGGCGGGTCGAAATCGAGCCCCGGTCCGCAGTTCTGGGGGGAAGTCCGCCGCCGGAGCAACCCGGCCGCTAAGGCTCCGGGGACGGTCGGGCGGCCCGCACCGCCTCGGCGGCGTCGGCGTGGCCGGCGGCCCGGAGCCCTTCGATGACGCCGTCGATGTCGTTGCCGGGGCGGTTCTGGCTCCACTTGGCCTTGGCCTCGACGCGGGCGATGGCGAGCTCGAGCCCGACGATGGCGCGGAGCTGGCCGGCCACGTACGGCGCCGGGGCGTCGTCCACGGACCAGGGCCGTGGGCTCCTGGTCTCGTGCTTGTCGGTCAGCCGGCGTACCAGCGACTCCAGCCATACGGGGTCGTCATGGACCACCAACCGGCCGTAGATGTGGGCGGTCACGTAGTCCCACGTCGGCACCACCCGACCGTGGGCGGCCTTGGACGGGTACCACGACGGCGAGATGTAGGCGTCAGGGCCGTGCACGATCATCAGTGCATCCCCGAGGACAGGCAACTGCCACTGGTCGTTGCCACGGGCCACGTGACCGAAGACCGAGCCGTAGCCGTCCGGCGCCGGCTCGTACAGGACGGGCAGGAAGGTCGCCACCAGCCCCCGTGGTGTTACCGTAACCAGGTCGGCGGTGCGCTGGTCGGCCAGGAACTGGCGCGTGGTGGCCTCGTCGACGGTGAACTGCGATGGGACGTACATCAGGCGGCGCGGCTCACGACCACCTCACCATTATGTCCGGAGGAGGCTCGGTCGCCGGCGCCGCCGCCCTCGCCCATCACGCGGAGTATGATCCTGGCGCGGGAGCCGGGCGAACAAGCGTCGTCCGCACTGCCCTAACGTCATGACCGTGAGCTATGAAGTTCCAGAGAGCGTCGTCGGGAAAACGGCCCACGTAACCGTGGCCATCCCGGGGGCCGCCCGGCCCGGAGAAGTGCTCGTCCGGGTACGGGGCGGCTCCGAGTCCTACATCGCTTACGCCGACGAGCCGGTGGACGAAGGCGTGCAGGTGGTCGTGGTGGCCGACCGGGGCGCGCGCTCGTTAATGGTCGTGCCGTTATGAGATATTCCTGGGCCACCCCGTAGAAAGGGCTGCATTATGTTCGGATGGCACGTTCCTTCACCCAACGAGGCAATGCTGGTTTCCGGCGGTAAGAGGCGAGGGGACGCCCCGTTCCGCATAGTCGTGGGCCACGGCGCCTTCGTAATGCCCGTGCGCAGCAAGGCTTATCTCCTCACGCTGGCCATGCAGGAAGCAGAAGTAGCGGAGCCGTGCGTGACCCAGCAGGGGATAACACTGCAGGTGCGCGCCGTTATCGCCTTCAAAGTTGGTGACGACGACGAGTCGATCTCCAACGCCGGCCGCCGTTTTATGGACGACCAAAATTCCATGCCCGAGCTCGTGGGGCGTATTTTTGCCGGGCACCTGCGGGCCATTGTGGGCTCGATGACGGTGGAGGACATTATCCGGGAACGCCAGAAGCTGGCCTCGGCCGTCCTCGACGCCTCCAAGCCGGAAATGGCCAAGCTCGGCCTGGTGGTGGACGCGTTCCAGATCGAGTCCATCGACGACGGCCAGGCGGGTTACATCAGGGCCATGTCGCAGCCCCATATCGCCGCCGTCAACCAGTTGGCCCAGATCGCCCAAGCCCAGGCTGACCAGGCGTCGTCCAAGGTGCGCCAGGAATCGGACCGCAACCAGGCCGAGTACATGCAGGAGACGGCGGTGGCCAAGGCGCAGTACCAGGCCCAGATCGACCGGGCTCAACAAACGGCGTCGCAGGCGGGGCCGCTCGCCCAGGCCAAGGCCCAACAGGAGACCCTGACCGAGCAGGCCAAAGTGGCCACCGCTCAGGCCGAGCTGCGCCGCCAGCAACTGGTGGCCGAGGTCGTAAGGCCGGCCGAAGCCGAGGCGGAAAAGGTCAGGACCCTGGCCAAGGCCCAGGCCGATGCCATCCGGCTCCAGGCCGAAGCGACGGCCACTTCCAACGGCGTCGTGCTCGAGCGCATGCTGGTCGAGAAGATGCCCGAGATCCTGGGCGCGGCGGCCGGGGAGCTCCGCCAGGCCAACGTGACGATCTTGAACGGGGCCGAGGGCCTGGGCGACCTCGTGGCCGGGCTGGCCGCGCAAGCCACTTCGATCCTGGATATCGTGCGCCGGGGTAATGGGAAGTTCAATGCACTGGGCCCGGTGAGCACCGCCACCAGCTC
>JBEKNX010000537.1:0-3056 GCA_049522375.1 Acidimicrobiales bacterium
CAGGTGCTCGGCCCGGGGCTGGTTCGCGTACATGGAAAAGTTGGGGGCCAACACCAGGTCCCAGCGCTGCTCGGCCATACGTGCCACGAGGTCGAGCTCGGCCCGACGGGTCCAGAACGCTTCGACGAGGGGGTCCTCGCCGTAGCCGACCAAGACGGCCATCTGAGGTCCCCCGGGCGGGAGGCGCAGGGCTTCGCGCGCACATGAGTAGCCGTTGTAGCGGGGGTAGAGCTCGTGGGTGGTAGGGGACAGCCAACGGCGCAGGCCGAGTGCATAGGCGCCCCAGCGGAGATCGGTGTCGAAGGTCTCCACGGTGTTGGCATCGAGCTGGGGTATGAAATGGGGAAGCCCGACCGGGATGTCACCGGCCGCCCCGATGTCGTCGAAGCTGAGCGTGCCCCCGACGTCGGCCATCCAAGAGCTGATGTCGTGGCGTGAGCCGCAGCGGATCGGGCAGCTCCGGCACGGCGCCGGCGCCCCGGTAAAAGCGGTGGCGGCGCACCCGCAGTACGAGCACGAAGACGAGCTCCCTGAGCAGAGCGGTTCAGAGCCCGGTGCTGCTCCGTGTTCGGGATCTCCGGCAAAAAAGGGACAGCGCTGGCAGTCACACCCTGGGGCGGGAAGGAGCAAGGCCATTAGGCGGTCCCCAGCTGGCCCAATACTTCCCCGGCGAGCAGGCAAACAGAGCCGGCGTCATAGCGAGAGGGACGGGCACCGGCCCGGAGCTCACCTAATAGCGCCCGTAAAGCGGTGATCACCACTTGGACGGTGCCGGCCATGACCGAAGCCGGCCCGTCGTCTCCTTCTGCACGTGCGTCACCACCGAGACCTTCGCCTCGCCCTTTGGCTGCCGCAGCGTGGGCTTTCATCACCTGGGAGCGGGCCTGGTTGGCACTGTCCCGCTTGGCCTGGGCGCGCCCGATGGCCTCTGTGGCGCTGAGGCGGGGGTGCTCCAAGGTTTCAGTGACCGCCCCCGCGAGAAGTTCGGGCGATCGCCTGGCTCTCACGGCGGCCCACAGCTCGTCGGCCGCTTCGGTGCGCCCGCGCCGTAGCTCGAGCAATTTCATCCGCGTATGTAGCGACACCTGTTCTTCGTCGAGCTGGTCGGAGAGCTCGGGCGGAAGGCTGGCGAACGCCCGCACCATCTGGCGGGCGCGCTCGGGCCCGAGCGGGATGCCAAGACGGGACAAGACCTCCGGCCACGGGGCGCCGATGCCGGGCGGACGGCCCGGGCCGGCTCTCAACTTCTCGAGGGTGCGGAACCGCTCGATGGGGTCGTCGAGGTTGTTGACCTCCTCGGAGACCGGGATCCCGGCCCGGAGGAGCTTGACCGTGAGCAGAGCGCAACGCTCGAACATGAGGGCAGCGGCCAGCTCCCCGGGCTGGAGCTCCTCCCGGGCCAGGTTCTCGACCAGCTGCCATGTCCGCCTTTCTCCTTCTGAGAGCGGCCCGGGGCAGATGACAGCGGGGATGGCCTGGAAATGCGGGTTCTCGGGGTCGAGCACAGCGCCGCGTCGGCAGGCGCGCAGCCGCCGCTCCCCCGAGACGAGCCGGTGGGCCTTGCCACCGGCCATCTCCTCGACCAGGACCGGTTGCAGCACTCCCACCGTGGCGATCGAGCTGATGAGCTCGGCCAGGCCCTCGGTGCTTGTGGAGTCTCCCGGGGCCCGGCCCTGTACTTCGCTAAAGGCTGCGGCCGGCCCGGAAAGTGGTAGCAACTCGAAGCGACGTTGGCGAAGACGCTCCGACGATGCCAGTCGCCGCCCCAAGGCAAGGGGGTCGACCCGGTCGATATCAACGGCACTGAGGCCAGGGGTCGCGGTAAAGCCTCGTAGGACCACGACCACTAATTGGTGCCTGGGGCGTCTCAAACGCGACAGATCATTATCTATCTAGTTCCCAGAGAACCGATAACCCCCGTGGCTACTGTCCAGGGCCTAGAACTATATAGAGCCCCTAGTGGGTTCTCTCCGTGCGAAGAAAGGGTCTACCGGATCACCAAATCGCCACCGGCCGGTGACGGGGGCCTTGCGAACATTTGGCGGTGATGTTGCGCCAATGTTGCGTCAGACTGGCGTTCAGAAAAGTAGCTGGGGATAAAGAACCGCCTGGTCGGACTGCTGGTGTGAACGGCGCCGGAGCGTCGACATCTTTAGGTGGCACGGACCTTGCTCATACTGGCGGTCGGAAGGTAGGCGTGAAGGGAGGAGGTCAGGTCCTTGACTGGGTCGGTCGGATGGCCGAGGGCCCGAAGCCGCACCACCGGTGGGGCCGCAGGCGGCTCGGCCGGTGCTGGTGGAGCACGGGCCGCTCCTTGCCGGACGGGCGGGGTGAGAAGGTTGTATTGGTGATCGACTCGGACGTGGTGGAGAAACTCGAAGGGGCGGGCGTCAGGCGTGGAGACCTCGTCGGCTTGGCGCTGGCGCCCGGCGTCGGGCTCGGGATGGCGACGGCCTCCCTGGCGCTGTCCTGGTTGTCCGGGGAGGAGGACGCCTCTGCCATCGTCGGCCTCGTCGAAGACACGCTGCGGCCCCGGTGGGTCTGGTGGTCGAACGAGACGGCGGTGCCGCTCATCAGCGCTGGAGTGCGGGTGGCGACATGTTGGGACATCGCTGCGGTACATCGTCTCCTCTTTGGCGGGTGGCGGGCTGACCCGGCCCGAGCGTGGGCCCAGTTGCACCACTTGGCCCTCGAGGCGGTCCCGACAATGGCACCACCGGACCTGTTCAGCCACACAACCGACGATGGCGACGCCGAGGAGCCCGTTCAGCCCGATGGCTATCTCCGGCCGGAGTGGGCGGCCGGAGGATGGGCCCGCACCCGGGGGCGGATCCTTCGATGGGCCGAGCTGGCCTGCGAGGTGGCCGTTCTCCAGCAAGCGAGCCTGGCTGAGCTAAAAGACCGGCCGAGAGCGGGCGCCTTGGCCCGTTCGGAGTCGACAGCCGAACTGCTCTGCGCTGAGCTGTCCGCTGATGGGCTGCCGATGGACCGCGCCGTCGCCGAGGCGATCATCGCTCGCACGGTGGGCCCGCGCCCGCGCACCGACAAAGAGCTGG
>JBEKNX010000538.1:0-3052 GCA_049522375.1 Acidimicrobiales bacterium
GGTGGATTCGCGCGGAACGCGCGTTACGGGCAGCGACCTCGATGCTCACGGAGCGAGCGCCACACCTCGTGCCCTCAGCACAGCCCTCTTGCATCAACGAACTTCCGCGGACGACCACTTAGCCGACCATGACGGGCCGCGAGAGGACGGGGTGGTCGAGGCGCTCCTCCGGTCAATGCCGAAGTGACCCCCGTCGTCCTTGATGGCCTGGCCGAGGGCCAAAGGCAATCTTGGTTGGGGCTGCTCGAGTTCCGCTCAGGTCGTGCTCGGTCGCAAGACGGCCACCAGCACCCGCAGGGCGAGAATGGCGGCTATGACCAAAAGGCAATATCCAAAGAACTGGTACAGGGCGACGCTGGCCCTCAGGTGCGGTCCTCCGCTGAGCCCGAGCATCAGCACAGCCATGATGCCGCTGGTAGCGGCCAGGAAAGCCAGAAGGGTCTGGTGCACCAAACCAGTCAGGTACCGACGGTCGCGATCGTCGGCGAGCAGGCGCACGTTGACTCCGAGGCGCCCGGCCTCCAATGAGGCCGTAATACGGTCAATGCGGCGGGGGAGGCGCCGCAGCATGGGCAGCACGGTGGTCATCTCGTCCGTAGCCGTCGCTCGCAGTGAGCCGGAGCGCAGTTGCTCGGCTTGGTAATTGGAAGCGAACCGTCGAGTCTCTGCGACGATGCCGAAACCGGGAGCCAGCCGGGTGAGCGTGCCTTCCATCGTGGCCAAAGAGCGAAAGACCGCCGCCATCTCGGGAGGGATGGAGAGGCCGTGGTCGGAGACGATGCGGACCAGGTCGGTGAACATCCTGACGTCGGGCGTGAGGCCCGCCGCCACATGACGAGCCAGGAACCGGCCCAGGGACCGGTGCAGCTGGGTTTCGTCGAGCGCCTCAGGACGCTTGACGAGCTCGAGGAGGGCGTCGGTTAGTGCCGCGGGATTGCCGTGGTCCACGGCCAGCAGCAGACGTTGTAGGGCACCGCGCATCTCGGCGTCGATGCGTCCAACCGAGCCGAAGTCCAGCAAGCCCAGCTGCCCATCGGAGAGAAGTAAAATGTTGCCCGGATGGGGGTCGGCGTGGAAGATCCCATCGACCATCACCTGTCGCAAGAGGCAGTCGAGGAGGCCGCGGGCCAATGTACCTCGACGCTCAGTTAGCCCGTGTGGCTCTTCAGCCGAGAGGGACCGGCCCTCCAGGCGCTCCATTACCAGCACCCGCTGGGTGGACATACGCTCGACCGGGACCGGGATGCGGACTCCGCTGCCATCACGGCAGGCCGAGGCGGCGACCGAGGTCATATTGCGTACCTCGATGCGCAGGTCGAGCTCCTCGCGCAGGGCATCGCCAAACCCGTCTGCCAGCTCGACAGCGCCCATGGACCGGCCCCAGCTTCGCTGCAACCGAAGAGCGAGGCGTTCGAGGATGGCGAGATCTGATTCCACCACGGCGGGGGCTTCGGGCCGGCAGACCTTGACCACCACCCGCTGGCCCGACTTGAGGGTTGCCGCGTGGACCTGGGCGATCGAGGCGGCCGCCATCGGGATCCGCTCGAAGCTGGCGAACAGCTCGTCAACCCCGGCGCCGAGCTCAGCCCGGATCACCTCGTCGATCGCGGGCCAGGAGACGGGGGACACGTCGTCGGCCAGCGCGCTCAGTTCCGTGACGAACTCCTCGGGCAGCAGGTCGCGGCGGGTGGCAAGCACTTGGCCGAGCTTGACGAAGGTCACGCCGCCGTCTTCGAGCGCCAACCGGACAGAGTGGGCGAGGCGGGCGCGGCCATCCGAGGTGCGAAGCTCCGCCCGGCGTCCGCCCCGCAGGTACGGCAGAAGGCCGCGACGCACGAGAATTCGGCCTATCTGCGAATAGCGTCTGCTGCGGCCTAAACGCCTACGCAGCCCCCGGGCCAGATAGACGGGGCCGGGCAGGGAGCCGCTCGGGACAAAGGTCTCGGCGACCACGAGGAAGGCCATGCCTACCAGGAGCGCGATGGCCACCCCGAGGATGACAAACCAGAGCAGCGGCAGGACGCTTTGTCTCTTCGTCCCAGCGGAGCCGGCGATGGCGTTGATGATCGGGGAGACGAGCAGGTAAGCGATGACGCCGGCGAGAAGTGTCCGTGGCAACGGCAGCCGTAGACCGAGCAGCCGGCGCACACCGAAGGCGAAGAGCAGTGCGGTCAGCACGACCCCGATCACGAGGATGGGGCCCGTCAGGGCGGTCATGAAGAGCTCGGCCATCGGGTTGGGTGGCAATCCGGGAGTTGGCCCGCCAGGTTCTCGAAGTCGTCGTCGGTCTCCGCTCGCTGCCGCCATTGGGCGACGATCTGGAAGGCGAGAGGGTCGCACCCGACGCCGGCGAGGTGCTCGCGGAGTAGGTCGACTGCTCGTTTGCCATTGCCGGAGGCCGCAGTGCGCACTACTTCGACGTGGTGGCGTTCCCAGTTCATCTGCCGGCCACCGTGACGTTGGGCTGAGGTCCCCGTAATAGCGTCGAGGTCGGCGGCGGCGACCTCGAAGGCCGGGTCGGCGTCGACGGCCAGTCGCAGCGCTAGAGCGGCTTGGCCGCGGTCGACGGCTCGTTGTGCTTGCCGGTAGCAGGCCGCGGCCCCCAAGCTGGCGGTGACCGCGCGGCCGTGGTCCTCAGCAGCCGGCCCGGGCGCGTCCAATTGATCATGCTGGCTGACGGGCTGACCTTGTTTAGGGTGCATGAAGCCAGGTTGCCTTGGTGGCCTGAGGCGACGCTGATGTGACGCTGAGGTCAACAGGCTTGAGGAGATCGGGGGGCTACCGGGGCTGGGCTGTCCGGTTCGTATAGGGGAGCGCCAGAGGCGCTTCCCGGGAAGGTGCCGGACGGGCCCTCGGCGACGGCCGTCTCTAGCGGACCGTCTCTGGCGGGTCGTCGCTAGCGGGCAGGCAGCGCGAGCCGGGCCGCCAGCGCGGCCACATCCGGCTCATCCTGGAACTGATGTGACTGTGGTAGGACAAGCCCTGGGCGCGCTGCTGAGCGAGGGCGACGAAGGCCTCGGTGTCGTATTGGGTCGGGTCGGTGGCCGCCTTG
>JBEKNX010000539.1:0-3052 GCA_049522375.1 Acidimicrobiales bacterium
TCGAACCCCGCATCTGGCTGGAGGTCGTCGATCCCGGGACCAGGCCGGCGGTGATATCGGTCGAGTCCGTCTCGGCCGGCAGGCGCGAGCCGGTCGCCGGGCTGGCGAGCCTGGTGGTGGCACCAGGACAGCATGGCGAAGAACAGCTGAGCGGTGTGGACACCGACCAGGTCCTCATAGTCTCGAGCTCTCAGCCGGTGCTGGTCGAAAAAGACTCTTACGCCGCCCCACCGGCCAACGGCGTCAGTTTGGCGCCCGTGGTGGTCCTGGGCCCGCCGGGCTGAGCGGGCCGGGGGCTGAACGTCTGCACGGAGGCGACCGGCCGTCCCCCGGACTGGCCGCCCACCAACCACGCGGTCGAGCCGATGACGGCGAGGCCGGAGAAGGACACGGGCAGGCGCAGGTGCCCGGCGACCACCACCTTGGCTGCGGCCGGCTCATAGGCCCAGATGGTGCCCTGCAGGCTCAACCCCGTCCAGCCACCGGCAAGGTAGATGTGGCCATCGAGGGTGGCGGCGCTGGCGCCCTCCAGGGCCGAGGGCAGGTGGCCGACGATGGTGGCCAGGCCCGTGGCCGGGTCGACCCGCTGGATGTCGTCGACGGGCGCCGCGGCGCGGACCGGCGCGCCCGCGGCCGGGCGTCCGGCGACGGTCGTCCCACCAAAGACGAAAAGGTAACCGTCGATCGCGGCGACGGCCGGGTACTCGACCGGGACGGCCAGGGCGGCCACGGCCCGGAAAGTCGTGCCGTCGGTCGTAGCCAGCACCTCCCGCTCGGCTGAGGCTCCGTCCGAACCGCCGACGACATAGCAGGTCGCGCCGATGGTCACCGTTCTCGAGCCGGCGCGGGGCTGAGGCAACGCCGCGCTAGCCGTGGCCATCGGGACGGCGGAGGCGGGCACCGCCGCGCCCGTCGGCGCCCTGAAGATCTGGACCATGGGGCTGGCGCCCGTCGTGCCGGCCCCCGTGGTGCTGGCCCCCGTCCCGGCGACCCCCGTCCCGGCGACCCCCGTCCCGGCCCCGCCGAAGATCACGTCCCGGCCGGCGAGGATGGCGCCCGAGGCGTCGTGCACGGCTGTCACCAGGCCGGCCACTAGGTGAACCGCCCCGGTGTGGGTGGAGAGCAGGAACGCTCCGTTGCCCGACGCACCGGAAGGGGTCAGCCCCCCGGAGACCACCAGGTCGGTACCCGGCCCGGCCAGCACGACCGCCCGGCTGACCGGAACGGGCAGGCGCCAGGCCAGAAGCTTCGCCGCCACGCCGGGGGGCGGCGCCGGCTGGGGCTTCGTGGTCAGCCTTGTCTGGCCCCCCCGGGCCCCGTGGGCGCCGCCGTCGCTGCCATGGCTCTTGTCGGTGGCGGTACTGCCGCGGTTGTGCCTCTGGACCGCCAGCACCCCGATGATCACTGCCGCCAACACGACGAGGGCGACTAGGGCTACCCAGAAGCGCCGCCCCAGGGCAGTGGTGTTACGGCGATGCCCTCGTGCTCCCCGGTACGGGGGTGGCTTGCCGCCCGGGTTCACCTCGTGGGGTCAGTACCGGGCCCTGGCGGGGCGCCCGGCAGTTGCGGGCTGTCCGAGGGCAATAGCCCCTCCAACCGGACTGACTGCAGAGTCGTCCCCGGGGCCGCCCCCATCCCGGGAGCCTCGCCCGGAAAGGCCTCGGGGTCATGGCCCCCCCCGTTGGCCAGCACCGTGGCGAAGCTGGGCACGGTGAGCTGGTCATGCACGGGGCGCCCGTAGGCCTGGTCGACGATACGGGCCACCTCGAGGCCGTCGATGGTCTCACGCTGGATGAGGGCCTGGGCCACGGCGGCGAGCCCGTGCTGGTGCTCCCGCAACAGCCGCAATGCCCTGGCCTCCTGGTCCCGCAGGATCCGCTCCACCTCCTCGTCGATGACCCGGGAGGTGACGTCGCTGTAGTCGCGCGTGTGCATCAGGTCGTCGCCCAGGAAGACCTCGCCGCCGTTGCCCCAGGCCATGGGGCCGACGCGCTCGGACATGCCGAACTCGCGGACCATCTTGCGAGCCATCTCGGTGGCTCTTTGCAGGTCGTTGGAGCCGCCCGTCGACAGCGTGCCGAAGATCAGCTCCTCAGCGCAGCGGCCTCCCATCATCACGCACAGGGCATCCTCGATGTACTCGCGCCAGTAGGTGTGGCGCTCTTCGATGGGCAGCTGCTGGGTGGCGCCCAGCGCCATGCCGGTGGGCAGGATCGTGACTTTATGGACAGGGTCGGCGTCGGGCAGAACGTAGGCCAGGACGGCGTGGCCGCCCTCGTGGTAGGCGGTGGCCATTTTTTCCTTCTCCGACAGGACCGTCGACTCCCGCCTCTGGCCCATGAGCACCCGGTCGCGGGCGGCGTCGAAGTCCGCCATAGAAATGGCGGACGCGCTCCGCCTGACAGCGTGCAGCGCCGCTTCGTTGACCAGGTTGGCGAGGTCGGCGCCGCTCATGCCCGGAGTACCCCGGGCCACCACCATCAGGTCGACGTCGGGCCCGATGCGCTTGTCCTTGCAGTGCACCTTCAAGATGGGCAGGCGCTCCTCGAGGTCGGGCAGGGGGACCACGATCTGGCGGTCGAAGCGCCCGGGACGTAGCAGGGCCGGGTCCAGGATGTCGGGGCGGTTGGTCGCCGCCATCATGACGATGCCTTCGGTGGCCTCGAAGCCGTCCATCTCTGCCAGCATCTGGTTGAGCGTCTGCTCGCGCTCGTCGTGGCCACCGCCCAGCCCAGCCCCTCGCTTGCGCCCGATGGAGTCGATCTCGTCGACGAAAATGATGGCCGGTGCCTGTTTGCGGGCGTTCTGGAAGAGGTCGCGCACGCGAGAGGCACCGACCCCCACGAACATCTCCATGAAGTCCGAGCCGGTTACCGACATGAACGGCACCCCGGCTTCGCCCGCCACGGCGCGAGCCAAAAGGGTCTTGCCTTTGCCGGGTGGCCCGACCATGTGCACCCCTTTGGGGATCTTGGCCCCGATCTCTTTGAAGCGCGCCGAGGAACGCAGGAAGTCCACGACTTCTCGGATTTCCGTTTTTACGCCCTCGTAG
>JBEKNX010000540.1:0-3039 GCA_049522375.1 Acidimicrobiales bacterium
GTCATGTATTACAACGAACGGTCCTCGAAGTGACACCTTGCGCCCGCGCCGGAGGAGGAGGAGGAGGAGGGATGGACTCGCTGACCAAAGGCGTCTCCAATGCGGGGATAATCACGCTTATCCCCGACTAGGCTCAGGGGAGTGGCACCTACACCGGTACCAGTGGTCGAGCTGGTAGAGGACTGGCTCACCGCCAAACGCGCGCTTGGCTCCGCCGTCCAGGCGACGAAGGGCAACTCGGACCGAGCGCGGCGCTCCGACTTGGACCGCTGGGCCTTGGTGATCGGCGAGGTCCACGGCCGTCCTCACCCCGACGGCCAATCCCTTACGGGGCTTGCTCTGAGCGACCTGTCCGAAGAGGTCCTCGTCGGCGCGGTGGCGGTCGCCAAGAGCCGATGGTCGGACGCCACCGTGGCTCGCATGCTGTCCACTCTCCGGGGGTTCATCCGCTGGGCGCACCGCCGTGGCTACCTGGCGGCGGACCCGCTCGACGCTGACCTGTTCCAAGCTCCGCCACGGCCACAGCGCCGTCCGAGAGCGCCTCAGGACGAAGACGTCGAGCGGATCTTGGCGGCGGCCGGAGACGAGCCTCGCGGCCGTCAGCGCATGTTCTGGCCCGCCCGCGACGTGGCGCTGATGCGGTTCCTGGTCGGTACCGGCGCCCGGGCCGAGGAGGCTTGTGGGGTGATTATCGGCGAAGTCGACCGGCGCGCCGAGCGGCCCATCTGGAGGGTCGGGCGCTCCAAAGGCGGCAAGACCCGCGATGTTCCCCTGCCTCGCAGCACCGTCGACGCCATCGACGAGTGGCTCGCAGAGCGGGCGCGGCCCGTAGAAAACCGTCGTGCGCTGACGGCCCGGCCGACCGACCCGCTGTTCGTGCGGGCTGGCGGGAGCGCCTTGTCCCCCCAAGCCCTTGACCGCTTGGTGCGCGGCCTGGCGGGACGAGCAGGGGTCGTCCTGCCTGCCGGGGCGGCGGCACATGCCTTCCGCCACCACTACGGTGTCACCCTGGCGCTCCGAGGCGTCCCTAGCAACGTCATCTCCCAGCTCATGGGACACGCGGATCCCCGGACTACCTCGATCTACACGACCGTCGCCTCCACGCAGCTCATCACCGCCCTCGATGATGCCGGCCTGCTCGGCTGAAGGCCGTTGTCCGCCGGCAGGCCTGGCCTGGGTCCGGTCCTAATCAGACGGGACGGTGTCGTTCCGCCTCCAGAACCGGAGCGAGGACGTTGCGGGGTTCCGTCCGCAGATCACGTCGATGCGGATGGATTTCGGGTCCAACCCCTGCAACTCGGGATGACTGGCCAAGAACTGCGCCTTGGCGTCGCCGGCCGGACGATCCGTCGCCTCGATCGTCCCGACAAGAACCCACTCGGGCTCGGCGGGCGTTACCGACGAGTCAGTAGAACCTGGCACACCACCATCATGCCGCGGCCGGACGCTCCCTCGGTGGCCGTCGGACGGGGACGGCCACAATCCCCCGCCTGGCGCTTGCAAAAGTGCTGTCTGCTCTTGGGTCTAAGCAGTTGGGATCCACACGGCTCGCAAGTACACCCGAAAAGTTCTGATCACGTGCCCGGCGGAGTTGACCTGTACCGCCGTTTCGGTCCAATAAGACCTCTTCGTATTGGGCTGGTTGAGCAATTCGACTGATCGTTGGCAAAAGTAATAGGCCAGGCCAAGACCAGCGAATTGGTTGGGAGTCCCGGGGGTCATGGAGCAGAAAAGCCCATCTGCCAATTCCACGCCCAAGGGAGGGGAGGCCCACTTTGTGCCCCAAGTAGGTCGCAAGTCTTGGCTCGTGGTGACCTCTATGAGGCGTCGTGATCTGAGGTCGTCGCTGCAAACAGCGTCATGGCGAGAGCCGAGCGTCCAACAAACTACGCGCCCTTCGTTCCCCCAAAAGCATTCGTAGAGAACCGTCGAGACAGGTGACGGTCCGCATCCTCCGTGAGCCGTCGTCGTGATTTTGTAGCCGCTCGCGAGCCGGCCGATACTTGTAACGGGGGACACTAGGAACACGTCCGTACGAAGGGAATGTGCCTCTTCGACGTAGGCGCCTGTTCGAGAGGCCACCATGGCAATGAGGACGACTGCTAAGGCAAGCACGGTACGGGGCTTTGGCACCACGCTTTCGATTATGGCGCCGGCCGACGCGGTGCGCTTCCTGTCGCACAGCACCCTTCGCAAACTACATGGGCAGGCCAGCAGCGCGCCACCATCCCGAGACCTGTCGAGCAAGGTCACACTGATAACGGTCACAGTGGCCTCGTACGCTTGTTCGCCTCGGCCCGATTCTGGGCGTTTGCGTTTGGGGGTGGTGGTGCGCGTCCAGCGAGTGGTGATGCCGGACGGAGAGGAGTCCTGGACCGTCTTCGATGACACCGGCCAAGTCGTGGCGCCGGTGGAGGCGTTCCTGGCCCACCTCCAGGCGTTGGACCGCTCGCCAACGACCGTGCGCGCCTACGCCTTCAGCCTGAGGTTGTGGTCCGAGTTCCTGGCGTTGGTGGCCGTCGGCTGGGACCAGGCCCGGGCCGAGCACGTGTCCCGCTTCGTGGCGTGGCTCCGGTCCCCGGCCCCGAACGTCGTGGTGCTGGAGACCGGTAGCGCCCGGCGCTCGCCGGCCACGGTCAACCGGCACCTGGCCGGCCTCTTCTCGTTTTATGACTACCACGCCCGCAACGGCGTCCCCCTGGCGCAGATGTTGGTGGCTTGGCGGCGCTCGAACCGGGGCGGCTACAGGGCCTTCTTGCACCATGTGGGCGGCGGTCGCCGGGTTGCCACCCGGCCGTTGCGGGTGCGCCAGGGCCGGCACCTGCCCCGCACCCTCAGCTCCGAACAGGTCCTGGCATTGGTGGAAGCGTGCGAGCACTTCCGGGACCGGTTCTTGTTGGTGCTGCTGGCCGAGACCGGCATGTTCTCCAGGGGTCCGGCCTGTAACGGACGGTCTGTCGCAGGTGTTGGTGCTGCTAGAAGACCTCGTAGTGCCGAGCCAGCAAGTGCAACAGCTGTAGTGCACGTGCCGCGGGTTCA
>JBEKNX010000541.1:0-3036 GCA_049522375.1 Acidimicrobiales bacterium
GACGCTCTCGGGGTGGCGTTGGTAGTGAGCCACGATCGGGTTCTCCTTCAGGTGCAGCTCCAAAGCCTCGACGGCTCCGTCAAAGAGGCTCTCGGGCGGGTCAGCATAGATACAAGCACGCCCCCGCGCCGGGTTGAGCTCGTTGAGGGACACAACATCGGAAGGCACTAGCCGGTGCAAAGCCACCAACGACACCTGCGCGAACTCGTCCAGGGTCGACACCGCCCCCACCTCGGCCACGAACTCGAGCGCCCTTCGGTAGTCGACGGAGCGCATGGCGGTGAGGGGGCCTCCTGAAGGCTATGTACGCCAAACGGCGTATTGACTCTACCTCGCCGCCAATCGAGGATCTAGCCCCATGAGAGTGCAACGGCCCAACGTTCCCGCTCGGGCCTGGGTGTACATGCCGCCAAAGCAGTTTATCTGGCGGGCCATAACACCAGCGGGCTGCGCCTTGGGTGGTACCGGACCAAGGAACCCAACAAAGGAGGACAAAGCATTATGGCCCACCGTCAGAGGGTCGGCCGTTACTTCGGTGTGGCCGGTCTCACCGCCGCCTTAGCCTGTACTACTACTGCAGTTAGCGCAGGAGCCGTCGCCGGCGCCGGCCCCGCGGCCGCGGGGACGGTCACCACTTTGCAGCTGTACCTCGTCGACCAGTACAACGCCATGTTCCGCGCCGACGGGCAGCCGATGAGCACGAGCGCCCAGCCGGTAGCAGGCGATTACCTCATTGCCTGGAACGAAGACTACTTGGGCAACCACCTGCACCACAGCAAAACATCCACCGGGGCGGACGACGCCGTGTGCACTTTCACAAGCCCGACCGAAGCCATTTGCGACCAGGTCGTGGCCATGGGGGGCTCACTGATCCTCATGAACCATGTAAAGGTCGACTTTGCGTCGAAGACCCCGGTCGTCGAGATCACCGGTGGCACGGGCATATTTGAAGGAGCGCACGGGTCGATCACGGTGACGCCGCTGCCGACGACCAACACCGACATCGTTATCAGGTACTGGACCTGAACGGACCCATTTGACCGACAAAAAACGCCTGAAAGTTGCGCCTCTTGCCTAATCGCCATCTAGAAGTGACCGCCAGACGCCCAGACGGCCCGGGCGAGGTGAAGTTGGCCGGCCAGGCTCTCACAAATGGACCCGTCAGTGTGCCAGAGCATCCAAGCCTGAATTAGAGAACGCTCGAGGCCTCTGAAGGAGATCTCGCCCCGGAGTGGATGTTCGATGGCGTCGCTCCGCCAATGGTTCGCTTATTTGCCGAAATGGCCCGTACGAAAGGAGCCAGGATATGGGGGTTGGACAGGCACTGAGGTGGCGACAGCTGTTGGTGCCGATGTTGGTCGGGCTCGGCTCCGCGCTGGTGGCTCCGGCGGCTGGGGCGTCACCCGACGCGGCGGCCCAGACGGCACCCGTGGTCGGAGCTCTGTTGACCACCACTTACGGCTCGGTGCTCGTAGCGACAGGCCCGAGCGTTCTTGCTGGGGCGCCGCTTTACATGTTCAGCGGTGACGCCGACGGCAAGTTCGGTTGCACCATACGACTGGTGCCGTCGGCCTTCGACATTGGTAGCGGCAGCTACCACGCGTTTACATGCACGGGGCCTGAAAGTGACTTCGGCAGTAGTGAAACCGACGACTGGCCGGCGTTGACAACGACCGGCGCGCCCCTCGCCGGCCCGGGCGTCAACCAGAAGCTCCTCGGGACCGTCAACCGGCCTGGCATCGGCCACCAGGTGACCTACGGTGGGCACCCGCTCTACCTCTTCGACCCCGCGTCGAGCCCGTTCAACCCAGCAGGCGAGGATTACCCGGAAACAGTGCTCCCGCTCCCACCCTGGCACGGGATCTGGTACCTGGTGTCGTCGCACACGGGGCAGCCGGCCCCCGGCCCCGCCACGATCGAGACCGAGCTCCTGCCAAACGGCAAGACAGCGCTTGCCGCGCAGGAGAACCCGAACGGTGGGCAGGCGCATGCCATCACCGTGTACTCCTTCAGTCGGGACCATGCGGGTGCCAGCGCCTGCACCGGTGCGTGCGCGGCCACCTGGATGCCTGTTCTCACCACCGGGAAGCCGCTGGTCAGCGGGATGAGCCAAGGTGGCCCACCCGGGCCTGCCACCATCGCGGCGAAAGACTTGGGTGTCATCCGCCGGCCCGACGGGACCAGCCAAGTGACCTATAACGGAAAGCCGCTCTACTTGTACTCCGCTGAAAGGATTTACAAGGCTGGATCCCTACCCGGTTACTCAACGCCGAGCGGCACCGCCGGTAACGGCAACGGGCTACCCGGTCCCGGGGGCGGCACGTTCTCGGCCATCTACCCCGGATAGCCCTTCGGGGAGACCCGGTCTGATCGACAGGCGGGGCCGTAGCTACCACAGGGGGCGGGCCCGCACCCGCGTCTGGTTGGCGACACGAAAGGAAACGAAGCCCAATGAGGAAACACTTATCTCTTCGCACAAGAGGAGGGGGAACATGAAGAGCAGGCTCATCGGCCCGACGGCCTTCGGGGTGGCAGCGCTTATCACCGCCGGGGCCATAGCTCCGAGCGTCTCCGGTGCTGCAGCACGGCCGGCTGGCGTCGTCTCAGCGACTGTCCACGGGACGTTCTCGACTTTTACCGATTACGCGATCCTCGTCGGCCCCGCGGCGAGCAGTAGGTACAACTCGGAACTGAGCGGCGGTGCCTATCACGGAGGCGTCTCGGGAGCTTTCACCGACTATGGGACCGAGATCGTCGGCAAGAACGGTTCGCTGACCGGGTGGGGGACCGAGCTGTGCCCCGTTTCCTGCAAGATCGGAGGCAGGAAGGGTGGCTTCAGCGCCACGTACTACTACTCCGGGAACGGTGGGACCCTGACGTTTACCGCGGGCTACGGCGGTTTGGCAGGCCTGACAGGTGGAGGCACGTTCTTTTACCCCGCCAGCGGACCGCCGACATATTCTTACAGCTACAAGCTTTAGGCCTGCAAGCCGGGCTTGCGTCACCGTGGCGGCGAGACACGCGTTGGGCAGGTGC
>JBEKNX010000542.1:0-3033 GCA_049522375.1 Acidimicrobiales bacterium
CCCTTGTCATGACTACACGAAGACGGTCGCGAACAGCTCGTGATTAGTAGTGGAGTAGGTGGTCCTGACCTGGAGCTTCGAGTTCACGTAAAGGTTGTCGACCTGGAGCTGAGGCGTGGCGGAGCCTAAGGGGTACCCATTGGTCTGCGCGCTGGAGAAAGCCAGCGTGCCAAAATTGGGCACTGCAGAGGTCGCACCAGAACTCCCCGGGAAAACGCCTGCGAGGACGCCCTCGCTCGTGCCACTGCCGCTGCCGTTGGCCGTGGCAATGAACTTGTGCGTGAGGTCGATCACCGTAACAGTCACTTGAGCAAGGCTCTGCGACACCGCGAACTCGACCGTGTCGCCAGGATGGGCCAAGTCGCTCATAACGTTCCTGGTGCCGCCGTTGACAAAGAGCGACGGGTAGTACTGGGCCCGGCCTTGCGGCGTACAACCCAGGTAGAGACGGGCCTCAGAGTTGACGGACTGGATACCGACGCCGGCGTAAATCGAGCTGCCAGCGGATGGCGTGCCCTTGCAGTTGAGCTTGGGCACGACGATTATTGCGCTCACTGCTCCCGGTACCCCGATGTAGTTGGCGAAGTTGTAGCCGGCAAAGGTTGTGCTCTGGGTGATGGTTGGTGGTGCCGTCGCCGCCGCCTCCCGCGGCGCGAGCCGGAGCGTTGTTGCCATAACGCCTCGAGCGGCACCCAGCAGGTTTACCGTCACCGGCACATCGCTCCCTCTGTAGGTCCCGTCTCCGAGCTGGCCGAAGTTGTTGCCGCCCCACGTGAGCAAACTGCCAGTCGATGTCACGGCCAGACTCTGCGATTCCCCGGCGGCGATGGCTTTCACCCTCATGCCTCCGGGCAGTTTCACCTTCACCGGCACATCGCTGTTTGCCGTGCCGCCGTCCCCTAGCTCGCCGTCTGCGTTGTGGCCCCAGGTGTACACCGCACCGGTCGAGGTCAGCGCCAAGGCATGGGCGGGACCAGCGACGTACGAGCCGACTCCGATGAGGGGCCCCCCGGCCGAGATGGCTTTCACTTTCGTGCCCGGGGGCAGGTCCACTTTGACCGGCACGTTGCTGTTTGCCGTGCCGCCGTCCCCGAGCTCGCCGTCCCCGTTATAGCCCCAGGCGAGCACAGCGCCGGTTGAGGTCAAGGCCAGGCTCTCATAGCCGCCGGCGGCGATGGCGGTCACCTTGGTGCCCGCGGGCAGGTCCACCTTGACCGGCACGTCGCTGTTTGTCGTGCTGGCGTCACCGAGCTCGCCATCTTCGTTGAAACCCCAGGCAAACACCGAGCCGGTCGAGGTCAGTGCGAGGCTATGGATGGAGCCGGCCGCGACGGCGGTCACCTTCGTGCCCGCTGGCAGTTCCACGTTCACCGGTACATCGCTCGATCCCGTGGTGCCGTTGCCGAGCTCGCCGTAGAGGTCCGAGCCCCAGGCGAGCACCGAGCCAGTCGAGGTCACTGCCAAGTCGTGCTCCGAGGCGGCGACCGCAATCACCTTGGTGCCCGCCGGGAGGACCACCTTCATCGGCCTGTCGCTATCTGTGGTGTTCCCGTCGCCGAGCTCTCCGTCGTCGTTCTTCCCACAGGCGAAGACGGCTCCGGTCGAGGTCAGCGCCAGGGTATGGGCGAAGCCCGCGGCTATCCCGGTCACCTTCGTGCCGTCGAGCAGCCTCACCTTCTGCGGCGCATCGCTGCCAGTCGTGTTCCCGTTGCAAAGCTGGCCAGTTATGTTCCAGCCCCAGGCGAACACGGCGCCATTCGAGGCCAGCGCCAGGCTGTGGTACAAGCCGCCGGCCACGGCGGTTATCTTCACTGCCGAGGACGCTGCCTCGAGAGCGCCCCTCGGAGCCGGCGGCCGAGTGGCCGCCCCGGCAGGGCCTGTTAGCAGGGCGGCGGGCCCGTTGGACGGCAACAGCAGCGACGCCGTTACCACCCCCACAGCACCGACCGTTGCCCTGCCCATAAGTGTGGTTAGTCCCACTGTCGACCTCCTCTTATCGTGTCGAGCACCGACGCTCCCTACTCTCTTTCTGCGACGGATGGTCCCAGCGCGCCGTTACACGAACGTCACACGGGCACTTCATCATGCATACCAGGGGTGAGGGCCCGCTAAATACGCCGGCTGCGCCGATGAGCACCGACGATACCAGGGCGAACGCGAGCCTGTCCCGACAAATGGACGAGCGTTTCGGTAAGGAGGGCCGGGGGGTGCCCGGACCCCAGGGAGCTGTTGCAGAAAGAAGTCATTGGTAGTCAGGGGCGCGGTGCCATTGCTGGCCCGGTTCCCCATCCCCCTTTCAATCCGTGCGTGCCGTTTTCCGGCACACGGCTTACCGACGGTCTTCTTGACATGGTTACGCTGCCCCCGGGTAACGAATAGTTCCCATGAGCTTGTACAGGCCCTGGTCGTGGAACCAGGTCCGGCTCCAGCGGTCAGCTTGACCGGCACGCAGGTTGCGGCCACGCTTCTTTATGAGCAAGCGCTTCATCCGCCATGCCACGTAGCGGTCCATGCTGACGAACTTGTCAGCCGCGTTCCCGGTGCGGAAGTAGTTGCCCCATCCCCGTAGGAACAGGTTGAGCCGTTCGATAACGTCCTCCAACTGCTGTCCGACTTGGCTCCGACCAGTCAGAGCCTTGACCCTGGCCCGGGCACGTTTCATGGACCGCTGCGACGGCCAGCGTTGGAGGTAGTAACGGACCCTGCCGTACTTCTCCCACACCTTGCCTGACATGCGGGCATGGAGGTGGCACCCGAGGAAGTCAAAGCCCTGCTTGCCGCCCCGGAGGTCGACCACTCTGGTCTTGTCCGGGTGCAGTTCCAAACCAAGGTCGCCCAGCAACGCAGCTGCTTGTCGCTGGGCCTGTTCAGCTTGGCCCTGGTCCTCGCACAGCACCACGAAGTCGTCCGCGTTGCGGACCACTTCTCCAGTGCCCCGCTCGGTCCAGGCTCGGTCGAAGGCGTGCAAGTAGATGTTGGCCAATAGCGGTGAGATGACCCCACCATATGAGCAGCGCTGGGTTATGCGCAGCG
>JBEKNX010000543.1:0-3032 GCA_049522375.1 Acidimicrobiales bacterium
GCCATTTCCCGAGCACGGGCTCGACCAGCCGGCCGATCACGAGCAGCGAGACCATGTTGAGCGCTATGTGCAGGAAGTCCAGGTGGAAAAAAATGGCGGTAAAAAGGCGGTACCACTGCCCCCCGTGGACGAGCACGCCGGCCTCGGCGGCATCGTTCAGCAAGTTGGGGTTGGCCGAGCTGGCTATGTAGAGGACCACGCAGACGGCGATCAGCGCCAAGGTTACCGGCGTTTCCCGCAACGTGGGCAGGTTGGGCGAGCCCGGCCGGTACCGGACGACTGGCGACTGGCGGGCGTTGCGCCGCACGCATTGCTGGCATTGCCAGCCGACCGGGGCCTGCACCATGCAGTCGGCGCAGATGGGCCGGTTGCACGACCGGCAGACCGCAGCGGCCAGCCGGTCGGGGTGCTCGTAACAGCGGGTGTTGGGCCCTAGGCCGAACGGTTCGGGAGGCGGGGCCTGCCCCGGCGCTCCGCCTGGGCCGGCCGGGCTCGCCGGGCCGGTCACGGGCCACTGGAAGTCGTTGTCGCCCCAGCCTCGGTCGACCATGAGGGCGGGCTAAAACGAGCGGGCGGCCAGGGCTGCCGCGGGCATGTTCCAGCACTGGACGGCAGGTTGGTCGTGCTCCCAACCGAGCTCGCTCACGGTGGCGGTACCCAGGACGAACAACCGGCCCTCGGTGCCGGGGAGCCTGAGCCACCGGGCCGCCAGTACACGCAGTACGTGGCCATGGGCGAAAACCACGGCCCGAGTGCCATCGGCCAGGCCCAGCACCCGCTGCACCACGCGGTCTACGCGCGCCACTACCTGGGGGGGTTGTTCGCCCCCCGGCCACGGTCCGGCCCAGATGGTCCATCCCGGGTAACGAGCCCTGATTTGGTCGATGGTGAGCCCCTCCAGGTCTCCATAGTCCCACTCCACCAGGTCCCCGTCGATTTCCGGCCGGAACCCGGCCAGCTCAGCCGTGCGCCGCGCCCGCTGGCGAGGGCTGGACAGCACGAGCTGGAACGGGAGGTCCCCCAGGGCTGCGGACAGGCTTCGGGCCTGCTCTTCGCCGGCCGCGGTCAGGGGCACGTCTGTGCGGCTCGTGTGCTGGCCGGAAGCGCTCCATTCAGTCTCGCCGTGCCTCACCAGCCACAGCCGCGGTGGTTCAGGCATCCCGCTTGACGAGGAGGTAGCCCGCCGCCGCCAGGAGCAGGAACACGAACAGGGCCAGGTCGCCCGTGCCCCACCAGGCGGTGAGCGCATGAGCCTGGCGGTTGACCTCCTCGAGCTGGGACCCGGCCTGGGTCGGCCAGTACTCCAGTAGGGGGTTGCTCCACGACGAGGGCAAGAAGCTGAAGATGAGCGGCAGGACGAACGTTATGGCCACGCCGGTCGTGATGCTCCAGGCAGTACTGCGCAGCAGAGTTCCCAGACCGAGCCCCATCAGGCCGGCCAGGGCGGCGTCGATGCCCATGCCTATGACCGCCCGCAGCACGTTGTGGTCGCCGATGGCAGGGTCCGGGAACAACGCGTACCCCGAGGCGATGGCGTGGCTGACGAAGAAGTTGACGAAGCTCACCACCTCCCCGGTCACCAGGGCGGTAACGGCGAAGACGGCCGCCTTGGCTGACAGCACCCGCAGGCGCTTGGGCGTGGCGAGCAAAGTGGGGCCGATGAGGCCGCTCGAGTACTCGCCCGTCATGACCAGGACCCCGAGCACCATGAAGGCGAGCAGGCCGAGGAACCAGGCGGACTGGAGGATACCCACGGGGTCGCTTACGACCCGGGCGCCGTGACGGTGGTTGGTGACCACGGCGAAGGTGATGAGGCCCGACAGCCCCACCACCATGACGGCGATGACGGCGAGGGTTACCGGCGTCGAGCGCACGCTGCGCAGCTTGGTCCACTCCGTACGCAGGGTATCGGTGGGCCGGGGCGCCTTCCCGCCGTCCAGGCGCGGCGGGGCCACGGCGGGGCCCATCGGCGGGGCCGTGGTCATCGGGTGGCCGGGCCCGTGGGCCAGCTGGCTTGGGGCGACCGGTCGCCGTCGTGGCTCTGGGGCCCGGGCGCTTCGACGCCGCCGTGAGCGTGGTACTCCACGTCGTCGCGGGTGAGCTCCATGAAGGCCTCCTCCAGAGAGGCCTGCAACAACGACAGCTCGTGCACGGGGGCCTGGGCGTGGAAGGCTATGTCCCCTATCGCCGCCGGTTCGAGGCCGGTCACCATGAGCGCCCCGTCGTCGCCGGCCTGGACCGACGCGCCCGCGGCCTCAAGCCGGGGGGAAACGACCCCGGGCATGGGGGTACGCAGCCGGACGACGCTGGCCGAGCCCTTGACGAGGGCGTCAACCGTCGAATCGGCGATGAGGTGGCCCTTGCCGATCACGATGACGCGCGATGCCGTCAACGCCATCTCGCTCATCAGGTGGCTGGAGACGAAGACGGTACGCCCCTGACGGGCCAGCGACTGCATGAGCGTGCGCGCCCAGACAATGCCTTCCGGGTCGAGGCCGTTGACGGGCTCATCGAAGATCAGGATCGGGGGGTCCCCGAGGAGCGTGGCGGCGATCCCGAGTCGCTGGGCCATGCCGAGGGAGAAAGTGCCCGCTTTGCGGCCGGCCACGTCGCTCAGGCCCACGAGGTCGAGGACTTCCCCCACCCGCCGGGCCGGGATGCGCCCCGCCTGTGCCAGCGCCATGAGATGGTCGCGGGCCTTGCGGCCGGGGTGGTAGGACTTGGCGTCGAGCAGCGCCCCCACCTCTCGCATGGGCGAGCGCAGTTGCTGGTAGCGGACGCCGTTGATCGTCGCCGTACCTTTGTTCGGCCGCGCCAGGCCCAGGATCAACCTCATCGTCGTCGTCTTGCCGGCGCCGTTCGGGCCGAGGAAGCCAGTGACAACACCGGGCTGCACTTCGAAGCTCAGGTCGTCGACGGCAAGTTGTGGCCCGAAACGCTTCGTCAGGTGGGAGACCTGGATCACCGTCCGCCTTTCGCAGTCCCTAAGACCGAACACTACTGGTGATCGAAGTGCTGCCGCGAAAGTAAGG
>JBEKNX010000544.1:0-3025 GCA_049522375.1 Acidimicrobiales bacterium
TGGGGTCAGCCGAGTAGCGGAACGTCTCCACGAAGTCGTTGGCGGTGAGCTCGTTGCCGTCGCTCCACATGATCCCCGGCGTGATGTAGAACTCCCACGTCGTGGTCGAGGTCTGCTTCCAGCTGTGCGCAACACCCGGCACGATCTGGTAAGCGTTGTTGATCCGCACCAGCGGCGTCGAGAAATTGTCGGCCAGGGGAGCCCGAGAGTAGACCGTCTCATAGAAGTCGAAAGCCTTGAACGTCAGCCCGGTCGGGTTCCGGTAGTCGACGAAGAACTGGTCCGCCGCCGGGGCCATGTTGGGGAACTTGAAGGCGGGCGCTCCCGCCGGGATCAGCCTCTCCCTGCTCGACGCCGGCCCCAGCAGCTCACGAGCGATCTCGGCCCGCCTCGCCAGGGACAGCACCAGCGCACTGGCCCCGCCTGCCAGCATGAACTGCCGGCGACTGAGGTCCGGCAACATTGCGTTCCGCGCCGTCGCTTTGGCGCCCTTGTCCGATGGTCCCAATTCAGCCATTTTTTGGCCCCCCTTGTTATTTGGTTGGTTGATTGTTGCACCTTCGGCCCCGGAGGACAATCAGCCCCTCTTGGCACCGACTTCGTCAAGCAGATCCCACGCCGCTCCGATGATCGTAGACATATCGATCCCGTAGTGCCGGTACAGGTCGTCGATCTCCCCGCACTGGCCGAAATCGTTCACGCCGAGGCAAGCGATCGGGACTGGGTTGATGGTCCCGAGAAATGACAAAGTGTGCGGGTGCCCGTCCAGCACGGTGACAACCGGGGCCGCCCGCTCCACCGGGAAGAGCGCCTCGAGCACGCCCGTGGGCCCGTCCATCAGCCCTCGTCGGGCCTGTACAGCACGAAAGACCAGGTCGGCGGAGGTCAGGCAGATGACGTCGCAGGCCACGCCGTCTTCCTCGAGCGCCGAAGCGGCGGCCAGGACTTCGGGCATGACGGCCCCCATGCCCACCAGGCACGCCATCGGCAGTCCCTCGCGCTCCCGGAGACGGTAGCCGCCGGCGAGCACGGCCTGGCGGCGGCGCTCTCGCCCCTCCCGGCCGTCCGGCACAGCGGACAGCGCCTGGTCGATGGGCCGGGAGCTCAGCCGGAAATAGGCCGACGTGCCTTCCGTCGAGCCGAGCCGGCCCAAGGCGGCCAGCATGGCCCACTCCAGATCCTGGACAAATGCCGGTTCCCAGGCCGTGCACTGCGGTTGCTCGAGGCCGACCGAAGGCGTGATGACCGACTGGTGCGCCCCGCCCTCCGGAGCGAGGGTGATGCCGGACGGCGTGCCGACCAGGATGGACTGGCCGCCGGCGTAGATGCCGAACGACCAGGGTTCGAGAGCGCGGGTTATGAACGGGTCGTACAGCGTCCCGATGGGCAGCAATGGCTCACCGTCACGCGACCAGGTGAGGCCGAGCTCGGAAAGAAGCCCGACCAGGTTTACCTCGGCGATACCGAGTTCGATGTGCTGGCCCTTTTGGGACTGGCGCCAATGGACGAGGGTGGACCGGTCTTGTCCGAACCAATCATGGCGTTCGTCCATGTGCCACATGCCGACACGGTTTATCCAGCCGCCGAGGTTGGTGGACGACGCCACATCAGGGCTTACCGTGACGACACGGGCAGCAACTTCAGGCGCAACCCGGGAGAGGTCGAGCAAGAACCGCCCGAGGGCCTGTTGAGTCGACTCCGGGCCCTGGTGGGCGACGCCGAGCTCGGTCGGCGGCCGGGACAGAGCTCTCGGCTCTGGTTGAGGCCGGGCCAGGCGTTCGGCCGCGGCGGCGGCGATCATGGCCTCCGGGCTGCCCGGGGGGAGGTTGGCCCAGGGCATGCCCGGGTCAGCTCCCAGATCGAGGCCGAGCTGGCGCCACTGCTCTACGGTGAGCAGCGCCGAGTGGTTCCCCGGGTGACCCTCGGTCGGCAGGCGCCAGGCTTTGATCGTGTAGGCCAGGACCACCGACGGCCGGTCAGTCACCCGGTCCGCCGCCGCGAAGGCCTCCAGCAGGTCGCCGAGATCGTGGCCACCGAGGTTGCGGAGGGTGGCGGCAACTGCTTTGTCGTCGAGGTGGCCGAGCAGGCGGCTGATACCCGGACGCTCCGGGCCGGTACCGGACAGCGCGTCACGGAGCGCGTTGGCCGGTAAGCGCAGCAGGTACTGGTACTCCTCGTTGCTCATGGAGTCGATCCGGCGTTCGAGAAGCTCGCCTCCGTCCAGGGCGAACAGTTCGCGCAGGCGGGCGCCGTACTTGAGCGTGATCGTGTTCCAGCCCGCGGCCACGAACATGTCCCTGATCCGGGGGGCGGCAATGCCCGGGACCACCCGGTCGAGGGACTGCCGGTTGAGGTCGACGATCCAGAGGACCTCGTTGAGCCGGGGCACCATGGAGTCGACCAATGCCTCCCACACCGCCCCCTCATCGAGCTCGGCGTCGCCGACGAGGGCGATGTGACGCCCCGTCGCGCCCGGCCCGAGCTGGCCCGGTCCGTCCGGCCCGAAATGGGTCGACACGTAGCGGTGGGCAATGGCGCTCCATATGGATGCCGTGGCCCCGATGCCGACCGACCCGGTGGAGAAATCGACCGGGTCAGGGTCCTTGGTCCGGCTCGGGTAGCTCTGGATCCCGCCGTAGGCCCGCAGCTCG
Source organism: Acidimicrobiales bacterium (assembly GCA_049522375.1). Taxonomy (GTDB): domain Bacteria; phylum Actinomycetota; class Acidimicrobiia; order Acidimicrobiales; family Palsa-688; genus Fen-671. Next base: position 2,652 of record JBEKNX010000544.1, read on the forward strand.
CTCAAGTAGCGCTCATCGAGCCGTCCCAAAACGTAGTTGATGGCGTGCAGGACGGGGGACGCATGTGGCTTCACCGACACCCGGTCCCCGGCTTTGAGGTGCTGGAAGTACAGAGCCGTCATGATGCTCACCATCGAGGCCGAAGATGCCTGGTGCCCGCCGACCTTCAAGCCCGAACGCGAGGTACGGGCCCGGTTGGCATGGTGGACCATGCTGACGGCCAGCCACAGGACCCGGCGCTGGATCTTCTCGAGGAACTCGAGCGTCTCGCCGAGCGAGCTCTCCTCGGCCCGCACGTGGGCGTCGGTGACCATGGAGCGACGATAGCCGGGGCGAACCTCCGGACGTAACAAAATAGCCTCAGAGACCACTCA
>JBEKNX010000545.1:0-3019 GCA_049522375.1 Acidimicrobiales bacterium
AGCCCGTCGTCCCGCCAAACGCTCTCGGGACGGTTGGCCAGACCTGCCCGCCACAGAGCCGCCCACAGCCACTCACCGGAACGGTCGCCGGTGAAGATGCGCCCTGTCCGGTTACCGCCGTGAGCGGCGGGGGCCAGGCCCACAACGAGCAGCCGGGCAGCCGGGTCACCGAAGCCAGGCAGTGGGCGCCCCCAGTACTCCTGTCCGGCGAAAGACGCCCGCGGCGCCGCGGCCACCATCTCCCGCCAGGCGACCAGGCGAGGGCAACGACGGCACGAAACGACCTCGTCCCTCAGGACGTCCAGACCGGTTCGCGGCACGCCCCGACCCTACCGGCCCGGGAGCAATCCCCTTGCTGCTCCCGACGGGCTAGCTTTGGCAAGAAATGCCGCGTCGTCCCAAGTCCCGCCCCGCCACCGTCGTCCTGTTGGTCCGCCACGGCCTGACTCCCACCACCGGCAAGGAAATGCCTGCGCCGGGCGCCGGTCCCAACCTTTCCGAGGAAGGCTGGAGGCAGGCAGGACAAGCTGCGGACCACATCTGCGCCTGGCGGACGACGCTTCCGGCGCTCGGAGCGCTGTACAGCTCCCCCCTTTCGCGTACCAAGGAGACGGCCTCCGTGCTCTCCCAGGCACTCGGTCTCCCGGTGACCGAGGATCCCAGGCTGGTGGACTGCGATGCCGGCGAATGGGCAGGTGTCCCGCTCAAGGAGCTGGCGAAGAAGCCCGAGTGGGCGACGGTTGTCAATTACCCGAGCGGCTTTCGGTTCCCCGGGGGCGAGTCCATACCGGAGATGTACGCCCGGGTGGTCGGCACGGTTCGCGCCCTGGCCGAACAGCACCCGGGCCAGGCAGTCGTAGTGGTCTCCCACGCCGACCCCATCAAGGTCGTCCTGGCCGACGCTATGGGCGTCCACCTCGACCTGTTCCAACGGGTCAACGTGTCGCCGGCGTCGATCAGCGCCATCAGTTACGCGGAGCCTTTCCCGACCGTGATGCTCGTCAACTGGACGGTCCCAACGAGCCCGGGGCCAGCAACGAGGAGGCAAAGCTGAGCGTTTCGTTCGACCTGCCCAGCCCGACCCGGGTAACGGTGGGAGCGGTGGGGCCGCCCGGTGCCCGGGTTTTCTACTTCCAGGCCCGCCAGGCGGACAAGCTGTTCTCCCTAAAGCTGGAGAAGGAGCAGGTCCTCTTTCTCGCCGGTGGGCTGAGCGAGGTGCTGGCCGACCTGGCCAGCCCGGCCGCCGTGCCCAGCGAAAGCGACCTTGAGCTGGAGGAACCGGTGGAGGCGGAATGGGCCGTCGGCTCCATGCAGCTGGCCTACGACTCGGGCACCGACCGGGTGGTCCTTATGGCCAAAGAGGTAGGGGACTCTGACGAAGAAGACGGACCTCCGGACGAGGCTTCTTCGAAGCCCGGCGCCGCCGGTACGGCCACGGCGCGTGTGGCTCTCACCCGCGACCAGGCAGCAGGCGTCATCGAGCACGGCAAGCGGCTGTTGCGCGGAGGCAGGCCCCCATGCCCCCTGTGCGGGTACCCGCTTGGTATAGACCATTCCTGCCCCAAAACCAATGGCCACCGTCCTCCGGCGATGTGAAGGACCGGCGAGGCATTGGGCGAAAGCGCTGGAGCGCCCCCTAACGGGGCGGCCGCGGGTCACCGGCCGCTTCTCGCCACGCTGTCAAGCGGCGAGATAGAGCTGCGTGGGCGGTTGCCCTGGAGCTCCAACGCCACGTTCCTGGTAGCCGTCCGTCCTCCGCCGGGGGTACCGGGGCCCACGACGAGGCGCCCGGCCAAAGGGGCCCGCTCCCCCGAGCCCGGCGGCGGCGCTCCGCCGGTGCTCGCCATCTACAAGCCGGCCAGGGGCGAAAGACCTCTTTGGGACTTCCCCCGCGGCCTGTGGAAGCGTGAAGTAGCCGCCTATGAGCTGAGCAGGTTCCTGGGCTGGGGGATCGTGCCGCCGACCACGGCTCGTCCAGATGGGCCCCTCGGGCCGGGATCTCTCCAGTACTTTGTCGACGCCCTTTTCGACGAGCACTATTTCACGTTGCTGGAGACGCCGGACCACCGCCGTGACCTGCGGCGCATTGCCGTTTTCGACGTGGTGGCGAACAACGCGGACCGCAAGAGCGGGCACTGCCTCATCGACCGGGAGGGCCATATATGGGGCATCGACCACGGGCTGTGTTTTCATGCCGAGCCCAAGCTCCGCACCGTGATCTGGGACTTCGCCGGTGAAAAGATCGAAAAGGACCTGCTCGCGAGCTTGGGGACGATGGCTGCCGGGTCGGTGCCGGAGGCCTTGACGAGGCTCCTCGGCGACGAGGAAATAGGGGCCCTCAGGGCTCGGGCGGCCGCCCTACTGGCTTCCGCCCGGTTCCCCGAACCGTCCGCCGACTTCCCGTACCCATGGCCGTTGGTATGACCGGGAACAGGCCGAAGGCAGCTAACCTTAACGTCGCCCCATCTTGGCCCGGCGTGGCGCCGGGAGAGACGGCGCCCAGGGACATGCACCAGCGCGAGAGGAGCCCTGTCGAGTGAGCAGCCAGGACGAGGTGCGGTTGGCGGTCCCGGCCCGGCCGGAGTTCCTGGGCTTGGCCCGGGTGACGGCCGCCGGCCTCGCCGGTCGCCTTGGCTTCACCTTCGACCAGGTCGAGGACCTGAGATTGGCCATAGACGAGATATGTTTCGGGCTGACGGGGAGCAAGGGCCGGGACGGCATATTGGAGCTGACGTTCCTGCTCGGTCCGGAAGGCCTCACGGTCAACGGCCACGGTCGTTTTTCCGGCGCGGCCCCGGTACACCTGTCAGAACTGTCCGAAATAATACTTAACGCCTTGGTGGACGAACACTCCGTAAGCGACGGAGCCGGAGGGCCACATTTCCGGTTGGTGAAAAGACGCCAGCCCGGTAAAGGCAGCGCCGAGGGCCGGGCACCAGGGGAAGGACAGTGAGCCTGGAGCCGACACGGCGCGAGGAGCTCACAGAGCAATTTGTCGCATACGCGGAGACCCGTGATA
>JBEKNX010000546.1:0-3009 GCA_049522375.1 Acidimicrobiales bacterium
AGGCTGAGGCCAACGCGTTTCGCGACAAGGCGCCAGCGTGGCTGTACGAGATGATAAGCGCCTTTCACTTTTGTGCGACTACCCCCTCCTCGCCAGCTGGTAGCTCTTGGACACGACTGCAAGTTATTCGGGGCGGTACTCCCGTTTCCCTGTACTTGGGTCGTACCATACGCGCATCCGCCGGCCAGTCTCGGGGTCGATGAACACCTCGCCCGTGGGTTGGGAGGCGCTGGCGTTGCTGACGCTCTTACGGTTGCCTCGGTACCGGTCCCAGCCGAAGAGGGCAATGACGATCCCGGCGACCACGACGACGAGGACGACCCATTTTACGATGCCCATGGAGGCCCGCTCAGCCGTGCGCGCTTGTGGTCGTCGGCGTCGATGGCCATTCCACAACCCGGGCAGTGCCGTAGGCCACGATCTCGCTCATACTCCTGCCCATCTCGGTGGAGTCAAAGCGCATCATGGTCACGGCGTTGGCCCCCATGGCGGCGGCGTTCTGCACCATGCGGTCCAGAGCCTGGCGCCGAGAATCCTCGTTGAGCTTAACGTACGACCGGATCTCGCCCCCGGCAAGGCTTTTGAGGGCGGCGGCGATGTTGCCGCCGATGCTTCGGGACCGGACGGTGAGGCCAAAAACCTGGCCGATGGTCTTCACCACCCGGGCCTCTGGGATGTTCTCAGTCGTAGTGACGATCATGGGCCCTGAATGAGTGACGATTTCGGTTGGTACCTGCATCGGGTTGCCTCCTGTGACCTGAGGCGCCGGCCACGCCGGGCGTCTATCAAAGTGATATCACTTTTTCATAGGCCTGTCAAGAGCGAGGTCGTAAGGGCTCGACCGGCGGTAGCGCACGGCACGGTGCGGACCGGAGCGGTCATCCAGAGAGCGCCGACGCGCCTGGCGACCTCTCCGCCCACTCTCGGCCGGGCCCTGTCGTGTTACGAAAAAGGGCGCGCCTTGGGAGCGTGCCTTGGACTTTCAGCCCGGACACCCCGCACGGTCATCAAACCCGTCGTACCAGGAACATGTAACAGCCGTAGGCGATGTTGCGACTGTGGATCTGTGCCACTGCATCGTTCTCCAACATCTCAGCGATGACGGTTTCGGGGTCAGACCCGTCGTGCACTCTGGCGTCGCAGATCCAACCTCGCTGGTCGTATGCCCGCAGGACCTGGGGGCGGCTACGCCACTGCGGCGGGTAGCCGCCGGGCTCGACCGGGCCCCCACAGGGTGCCGCGTGGGCGAAGACGGCCCCCACTTCTCGGTAGGGGTTGGGTGGGAGCACCGGTTCGTAGCCGAAAAGGAGCAGGGCCTCGCCGGGAGCGGCGTCCCGGAGGCAGCATCTCAGCGGCTCGCCGCCGGTTGCTGTGACATCGACGACGGGAGTACCCGAGGCGTCCGTCCGCTCGGAGCGGGCCCGGCGGAGTACGTCATCAGGTATGGCGGTGATCTCGAAGGTCGACATGGCAGCGGTCATGGCTGCAGGTTGCCACCGCTGCCGGGTTGCTTGCTAGCGGAAATCGGACATCACGTTCAGCCCCGTCGCCGAGGTGCTCGGTCGTCCCTTCTCACCAAATGAAAAACGTGCTTCCACAGCCGGTTCATGCACCGCGAGGTGGGCTTTCTACTCGCTGCCGGCCAGGGACGAGCCCCGGGCCGTCGCCACTGTCCATCGCGTCGGCCGACGGTGGCGAAGACAACTACTGGCACCAGCGAGCCAACGGGACGGACGCCCACGCCATGCTGGTCGAAGAGCTCGTGCCGTTGCTCACCCGCAGGCTCGGGGCTCTTGCTCACCGCAGAGCGAGGTGCAATTCAAGGGCGTTGCTCGTCTAGCGCTTTGTCTGCAGCCTTAGTTGCCCGGCCTTGGTCCCTTCGGCACCAAAGACGCCGGTTGATCGTGGACCGAAAGCCTCACTCAGAGACATGGACCAGATCGCGCCTTTGCCCGTACCTGCCGCACGAACGCATTGGGATGTGAACGGCCGGCGAGCACTGAGCGCCGCTGCCGTGCTCGTCGTGGGCCTGGTGGGTGCGACCGGGTTGGCGGACGCCCTCGCCGCCCATGGCACCACAGTCACACGGTCTGGCTCCCACGCCACGGCCGTGTACGCCGTCGCTGCACCGGCGGCAGCGGCTTTGCCCAGGAGCCTTAGAGCCTCTGTGGCCGGTGGCGCCACTGGCTTCAGTGGTGGTACCGGGCTAGCCGTCAACGGCGAGGCACAGGCGTCCGCTGCGCCGGCTACCCCGGCCGTTGCTCAAAGCGCCCTCATCGAAGAGACCGGTGCCATCAGCGTGGTCGTGCGCGGGGCCGATATCCAAACCGACACGACCGAGCTCATGAACGTGGCCACGGCCTACGGCGGCTTCGTGGCCAGTACCCAGACCCAAACTGCTTCGCCGGGCTCGCCCGCCCAGTCAACGGTGACTTTGCAGGTGCCCGAGGCCAGCTTCGACCAGGTCCTCAATGCTGTCAAGGGCTACGGCAAGGTCGCGTCGCTCACCACTCAAGCCACCGACGTCACCGGCCAGTACGTCGACCTCCAGGCCCAGATCACGGCTCTGCAGGACAGCCGCCAGCAGTACCTGACCATCATGACCAAGGCGACAACGATCGGCGGCATCTTGTCCGTGCAGTCCCAGTTGGACACCCTCCAGAGCCAGCTCGACCAGCTCCAAGGACAGCTGCGAGTCCTCAACAGCCAGACGACGTACGCAACCTTGGCCGTCACCGTCACCCAGAAGGTCGTCGCTCCTGCGCCCCCCAAGCCGCGGTCCGGGCTGGACAAGGCGTGGCACGGAGCCGTGAACGGCTTCGTCGCCGGTTGCGAGGGCGTCGTGAAGTTGGCGGGGCCAATATTGTTCGCCCTGTTGCTCGGGGCCGCCCTGTTCGTCATGGGGCGGACGGCCTGGCGGCTCGCCCGGCGCCGGGCTTCGGACGCCTCCTGACCCGTTCTCAGCTACGACGCCGGTGCCGCCGGGTCGACGCAGATCAGCATTGCTGA
>JBEKNX010000547.1:0-2987 GCA_049522375.1 Acidimicrobiales bacterium
CCTTGAGCCCCGGGCGGCCTAATGATGACAGCGCCACCGTTAGGCCCATTGCCGCACGGGACGTTCGGCAGGCCCGGCCCGTTGTAATTGAAATTGCACATGACCTCGCCGGGGTGGTCCGCCGCCCAGTTCACGAAGGCGGTGCGCGAAAGGCCAGGGGGCAGGTTGACGCCGTCATAGTCGACAGTGCTCGGGGCGGCGAACACGCACACCCCACAGACGATGGCGAAGCCGACCGCGACCAACGGGACGATGATGGCCAGCCCGGCGGGGATCCGCGCCAGGTACAGTGCCAACCGGGACCGGCCGGTCACCACGAGGTGGCGGAACATCCCTTCGCTCAGGTCGACCGATCCCGCCGTGCAGCCCAGCGTGGCGGCGACGATGAAGCCGAAGACGTACAGGGCCCCGGCAGACAGGCCGCTGTAGATGTCATAGCCCCCGGCCGGCCCGTAGGACTTGGGGGCGACGGCGTGGAGCAACAGGCGCACCGCCAAGAAGACCGTGGGTATGCCGATCGTCACCACGACCAGGGCGGTCATGAGGCCGCGCCGTTTGCGCAGCTCCATGAACCTGGTCGCGATCATGCCCAAGGTCGGTACAGGGGAGCCGCGGCGGTCGCGCCCGTCGGCCCGTTCGGGCGACCTCTGGGCCGGTGCGCTCGCCAGGGCCGTCATTCCGGGGCCCCCAACCGGCTCGTGACCTGGAGGAACCATGATTCGAGCGACGCTTGGACCTGATGCAGGCGGTACAAGGAGATCCCGCCTTCGACCAGGACGCGGGCCACCTCGGCGGTCGCCTGGCGCGTCGTGCCGAGCGGCAGCGTTATCGCCAGGCCCGACGGGCCGACCTCGACCTGCGCCCCGGTCCTGGTGCCGGCGAGAAGAACGGCGGCTCGCTCGGGCTCGGAGCACTCCACCTGGAGCGAGACCGACGCCCCAGCCAGCAGCTCGGAGATCGTCCCCTGTCGTATGACCTTGCCCCGGTCCACGATGGCCACGGCATCGCAGGTGCGTTCGACTTCGTCAAGCAGGTGCGACGACAGCACGACGGTGCGCCCCTCGGCCACCAGCGACAGGATCATCTCGCGCATCTCGCGCATGCCGGCGGGGTCGAGCCCGTTCATCGGCTCGTCCAGGACCAACAGCTCGGGGTCGGCGATCAGGCAGGCGGCCACGCCGAGGCGCTGGCGCATCCCCATCGAGTACTTGGACACCGGGTCATCGGCCCGCTGGGCCATGCCCACGCGCTGGAGGGCGGGGCCGATCCGGCCCCGAGCGGCCGGCTCGCGTGCTTCGGCTAGGATCGCCAGGTTCTCCCGCCCGCTCAGGTGACCGTGGAACCGGGGCTCGTCGACGATGGCCCCGACCCGGGCCAACGCCACGTCGCGGTGCCTAGGCACCCGGTAGCCGAGCAGGGACATCGAACCCGCATCAGCGTGGGTCAACCCCAGCAGTACCCGGATCAGCGTCGTCTTGCCGGCGCCGTTGGGCCCGAGGTACCCGAACGCACATCCGCGGGGGACGAGGAGCTCCACGCCGTCCACGGCGACGTTGTCCCCGAAACGCTTGGTCAACCCGTGGGTCTCCACCGCCCATTGGCTCTCGGCGGCCCGTTTGTGGACAGCGATTGGGATCGTTGCCGTGCTCATCTGGTCCTCTTAGTCGCTTCTGTTGCCGCCGGAACTTGCCCGCCATGGCACTTTTCCACACCAACGGGTGCCTTCGCCCACTAATGCCGAAAGAGCCGAGATCTCGCGCCGTTGGCCGCGGCGCGGTAGTTCCGCGGGGCGGTGCCCTGAGTTGCTCACGGGGCTTACGCTACGGGGGATCGGGTAACACGGCGTTAACAGGACCAGTTGATGTTGTTGTGTTACCGCCAGCCTGGGCTAGGGGGTGAGCAGTCGATGCCCACCTGGGTGCACATTGATTGTTGAGCCATCGACGCCTGCCGCTCGCGTACGACAACCGCTATCTCTTGGGGGCTGACCGGGGGCGATGTCGTCGGCGGGCCTCAGTACTTCGCGCAGGCCCGTTGCGCAGCCTGGAACTCCGGTGAGGAAGCCAGGGAGGCCACGCTCTCGTGGACCTGGGTCTTCCCGGCCCTGATGGCACCCGGTGTCGCGAGGGAGCCTGGATCGGGGAAGCTCAAGACGCCGTGCGAGCGCATGCACCTGGCTAACTCGACCGCCCCGTTGAGTGGCGAGGCGCCAGCCTCGCCTTGTCGGCTCCCGATGAAGGCGTGCCTGTGGTCGGTTCATGGGGGGACGGTACGAAAAGCCCGGTAACACTGGGATAGCACCCGCCCCTACGCGTCGCGCTTCAACACGAGCCGGTATGCGACGGCAAGGAGCACGAAAGCCAAAGCCAAGAAGATGGCCGCCTCGATCCCTTGGAACGCCCAGAACCGGCCCGGCGGTTGGTACGTGAGCGACTGGTGGTAACCGTGGGCGGCCAGGCACCGGAGCGAAGCCGATTTGCCACAGCCGAGCGAGGTCCCGTTCGGACCTATGAGCTGCGTGGACAGGAAGGGCAGGCCCGCTCATGCGATCTGCTCCCCGCTCGCATCGCGCAACGCGGTCTGCACGAGCGACTCGATGGACTCGTCGTCCATGCCCTCGGAGCGGGCGTTCTCGACCCATCTGGCGAGGCTTCGTGCCAGTCGGGCCTGGGTGCCCGGTGGAGGGCCAGCGGGCCGGCGCGACACGAACGTGCCCACGCCCTGGCGACCCTCTACGAGGCCTTCGTGCTCGAGTTCCGGTGCGAGCAACCTCCTAGGGTTCAACGAACTTCTCCGGACTTAGGGAACTGATCGTCCTAAGTCGTCTTCAACGGCACTACGTCAAAAATTGTTGAGGCGTGCCCGTCAGGGTTGGAGAGCGCGATGGTGGCTGTCGCGCTGCCTAGCTTCGGCACCACGGTCCTGGTCGTCACATCCTCGCTTACAGTCAGGCCCGGCGTGGCTTTCCCAAAGCGCAAGGCGAGGAA
>JBEKNX010000548.1:0-2976 GCA_049522375.1 Acidimicrobiales bacterium
GCAAACTGATCGTCGACCTCGTTGAAGGTGTCCGTATCGAGGACCATGCGAGGCAACGCCTCGTCAGGCCCGTCGCCTGGTCTTCGAGTGAGCAGCCGGATGCGGTCCACATCCCGGTACTCGGGGTCTATGGCAGAGCCGGCAACACCCTCAACCTGCTTATCAGGGGCCAATGCGAGTTCGTCCGACGACGGCAGGGTTTGGTCCCCGGCGTGATGGTGAATGGGTCCCCGGGCCACAAGACCGTCTCATGGCGTGCAGTTTAGTACCCCTCCTCTCCGGCCCCAAGAGCCCTTCCCGATCGGCGCGGTCCGCCACCGATGCAACGCGCCGTGACATGACCCGGCCTTCCCCACCCAGCGAGGCGGCGTTCAACCAGGACCGTAGAGTGGTCACGGGTCAAAGGAGTTGCGTTGTGGTTTTCGATCATGGACTGTAGGGCAAGCCTGAGGTTCAGGCAGCGTAGGCTCGGACGGTGAACCCCGGACAACGGCTGGACGCGCCCACGGTCGCGGGAGGAGTGGCGCCGGGCGTCGGCGCGGCGACGTTCGCCATGGTCGCCTGGGGCTTCTCGGCTGTACTGGTGGTCTTGGTCAAACAGCCTGGCTTAGTGGTCGCCCTCGAGCGGCTTTGGCTTGGCGTCCCGTTTGTCGGTGCCCTGCTGGCCATCAGCCGGCGCCGGCTCAATTGGCTTATCCTCTGGCGCGCCGTCCCTGGTGGCATCTTTCTGTGTGGTGACATGGCCTTGTTTTTCAGTGCCGTGAAGCTCACCAGCATTGCCGATGCAACGGTGATCGGCGCCCTGCAGCCCGCCCTGGTGCTGTTCGTGGCCGGGCCGCTGTTCGGTGAACGGGCCCTTCGGGCCGACGCGGTATGGACGGTCGTCGCCATCGCCGGCGTCAGCGCTGTTGTCCTGGGCGCGGGTGGGACCGGCCCGCACCAGGTGCTCGGAGACTTTCTCGCCTTCGGTTCCCTGTGCTGTTGGACCGGGTACTGGCTGGTGTCCAAGCACGCCCGCAGCCAGCCCGTAGCCACCCCCGGCGATGAGCGCCGTGGAACTGCGGGTGGGGGAGCGCTTGGCAGCATCGAGTACACCTCAGGTGTGATGCTCGTCGCCGCCGTGGCGATGGTGCCTGTCACCCTGCTCTCCGGAGAACCCCTCTCCGCCGGCGCCCCTCTTGACTGGCTTTGGTTGGGCCTGATGACCCTGGTGCCAGGGAGCGCGCACCTGGTGCTCAACTGGGCGCACCGCTTCGTCAACGTTTCCGTATCGTCCGTGATCGTGTCGGTCAACCCGGTTGTTGCGGCCGGGGCGGCCGCGGTGGTCCTGCACCAGTCGCTCGATCTGATGCAAGTGACTGGCTGTCTGGTCGCGGTCCTCGCCGCCGCCGTCGTGGCGCACCGAGCGGCCAGCGTCGACGCGGTCGAGGTAGCGGCTGGCGGGCGAACCTCGACACCACCCATCTCAACCAGCGCCTCATCGCTTCGAGCGAGGCGGTCTCCGGCCCTAAGTACGGCCGAGGCGGGAGCGGGCGACATGACAGATAACTGAGCGTTTTCGGCAAGAGTACGCTCGCCCGACCGGCCGAGGTTCGTACCTGGAGAAGCCCCTTCGGGCTGGCCACAAAGTGGGCCGCTCGAAGATCCCTCCGAGGCGAGCTGGGGTTGGTAACGTCAGGCAAAGTGCCGGGCTACGACGAACTGGACGAAGCGCTCAAGCTCAAGCGCGCCGGGGAGCTGGACAAGGCCGTTATCGCCCTCGAAGGCCTGCTGACGCGCCAGCCTTCGCACGCACTGGCCCTGGCGCACCTGGCCGAGGTCCAGCTCCGCCGGGGCCGGCGCACTGAGGCGGCGCAGTGCCTCGACCGGGCTGATGCCGTCGCCGGCACTACGGGTTATACCGCCCGTCTTCGCGGTGACCTCCACTACAAGGGCGAGCACTTCGCCGAGGCAGCCAGGTGCTATCAGGACGCGGACGCCCTCGGGGACAGGGGGACATGGTCCCTCGTGCAGCTTGCTCGGTGCCGGCTCCGCCTGCGCGACTTCGAAGGTGCCAGGGGGGCGGCTTCCAAGGCCGTCGAGCGTCAACCCAACGACTCGGGAGGCTGGATCGTCCTCGGCGACATCGCCAGACGCGAGGGCCGCTTGGCGGACGCCGAGGAAATGTACTCGCGCGCGCATGAGGTAGCGCCACACGACGAGTTTGCATATGCCCGCCTTGTTGAGGCACGCGTGATGGCGTTGCCACCTGACGCCCGGTCCCGTGAGGTGGAAGTCCTCTTGAAGACGACGGCCCGTGGCAACGCCCAGCTCCAGGGCGTGCTCGCCAGGCTGCGCGCCGGCCAGGGGGACCTGGACCAGGCGGCCGAGGTGTGGGCCAAGACGGTGACGTCAAAGGGCGACGCTTACTCCAGGCGGATGTACGCCTTTTCCTTGCTGAAGGCGGGCCGCACCGATGAAGCCGCCGCCCTGCTCGCCCAGTGCCTCGCCGATGACCCGACGAACGTCATCGTCTTTCGCAACTACGTCAACCTCCAGCACAAGCGGGAGGCTTTGGCCGAGTTGCGCCGCACGCTCGAAGAACTGCTGCCCCGGGCCGAGGCGAGGGCGGGGGCGTTCCATGGGGAGCTGCGAAAGCTCCCTGTCCCCGACGCCAATTAGGCTTCCCGCTCGATGGTGACCGCGGGCTCGTCCGGCACGGGCACATCGCTCCCAAGCATCGGTGAGCTCCTGAGGGTGGCCGAGGTCGAGACGGTTGTCCGCCTCGACGGCCCGGGTGGGCGGGTGGCCGAACTTGTGCTCACCGGGGACGTGGCGTCGGCGCTGGAGGACGTGCTGGCGGCCGCTTCCGGTCCAAGCGGGGCCGGCTTCTTTGTGATCGGCCCGTTCGGGTCGGGCAAGTCCCACTTCCTTTCGGCCGTGGGCGAGCTGATGACCGGGACAGCGCAAGCCCCGAGCAGCTGGGTGGCGACCTTG
>JBEKNX010000549.1:0-2963 GCA_049522375.1 Acidimicrobiales bacterium
GCGGCGGCTTCGACCGCCAGTACCGGGGCCCCTCGGCCGAGGACGTCGCGCTGGTAGGACTTCTCCTGCTCCTCGAACAGTTCCCAGCTCGGCATGGAGACCACCCGGGCACGCACGCCTTCGCTTTCGAGCAGCTGGGCCGCGCCCGCGCAGACCCAGACTTCCGAACCCGTGCCCACCAGGACGATGTCCGGACCGGGGCCGTCGCCGCTCAGGACATAGGCGCCCTTGGACAGCAGCTGCGCCCGCTCGGCGGTGGCTTCCAGGACGGGCACGGCCTGGCGGGACAGGATGAGCGCCGTCGGCCCGTCATGCTCGATGGCGGCCCGCAGCGCCTGGCCCGTCTCGTTGGCGTCGGCGGGCCGGATGACGACCAGGTTGGGCATGGCCCGCATGGACGCCAGCTGCTCAACGGGCTGGTGCGTGGGCCCGTCCTGGCCCAGGCCGACCGAGTCGTGGGACCAGACGAAAACGACCTTGGTCTCCGAGAGGGCTGCCAGCCGCACCGCACCACGCATGTAGTCGCTGAACACGAAGAAAGTACCGCCCACGGGCAGCACCCCGCCGTGGCGGGACATGCCCACCATGACTCCGCCCATGGCGTGCTCACGCACGCCGTAGGCGATCATGCGGCCTTCGGGGTGCTCTTTGGACTGGAGGGTGACGCCGTCGAGCATGGTGCCGGTGTTGCCGGTGAGGTCGGCGCCGCCCGAGACCAGCCCGGGGACCTCGGGGGCCACGGCGTTGAGGCAGGTCTTCATGGCCGCCCGGGTGGCCAGCTTTTCTCCCGCTTTCCAGGTCGGCAATTTTTGCTCGAAACCAGCCAGGGCCTGGCCCCGCCACGCCGCGTCCCAACGCTCCCGCTGTTGGCTGCCGCTGGGCATCCGGGCTTCCAGTCGCTGCGCCCAGGCCTGCCTGTCCGGGGCGCCCCGGGCACCGGCGGCCCGGTAAAAAGCGAGAACGTCGTCAGGGGCCCAGAAATCCTCGTCGGGAGGCAGCCCGAGGATGGCCTTGGTGGCGCGTATCTCCTCGGGGGGGAACGGGTCGCCGTGGGCCTTGGAGGTGTCGGTCATCTTTGGGGACGGCCACCCTATGTGAGAGCGCAGCTGAAGGAAGCTGGGGCGGTCCTCGACCGCCATGGCCCGGCGCACCGCGGCCTCGAGCGCCTCGGTGTCGTTGGCTATTTCGCCCAAGTCCTCGGTGTGCCAGCCGTAGGCGTCGAAACGCTTGACGGCGTCGTCGCCGAGGGTGATCTCGGTCGGCCCGTCGATGGTGATGTGGTTGTCGTCGTAGATGTAGATGAGCCGGCCGAGGCCGAGGTGCCCGGCCAGCGACGCCGCCTCGTGGGAGATGCCCTCCATCAGGTCGCCGTCGCTGCAGAACACGAAGGTGTGGTGGTCGACCAGATCCGGCCCGTACTCGGCCCGCAGCAGGCGTTCGGCGATGCCGAGACCGACGGCGTTGGCGAAACCCTGCCCGAGGGGCCCGGTCGTGACTTCCACGCCCTTCAGGTCGCTCGACTCGGGATGCCCGGGGGTCCGCGAACCGAGCTGGCGGAACTTCTTTATGTCGTCCAGCGTCAGGTCGTAGCCGGAGAGAAACAGCAGCGAGTACAGCAGGATGGAGGCGTGGCCGCATGAGAGGACGAAGCGGTCGCGGTTGGGCCAATCGGGGTCGGCGGCGTCGTAGCGCATAACGCGCGTCCACAGGACATGGGCCAGGGGCGCCAGGGCCATGGCCGTGCCGGGGTGGCCCGAATTGGCCTGGCGGGGGGCGTCCATGGCCAGGCCACGGATGACGTTGATGCCGACCTGCTCGAGCGGTTTGATCGGTGCCTGGCCGGCGGAGTTTGCGGTCATGTGCGCCAACCTACACGCTCTTCGCGATGACCCGACCAAGAGCTACCGACGCGCCTTGCCGGCTGTTCGGGCTGGCCGTCGTGCCCGCCAGCAGGGCTGAAAGCTTATGCGCCGAGCGGGGGCAGGAGGGTCAGAGGGACGACCGTCGTCTGGCTGTCGGGGACGAGGCGGCAGTGCGCCTCCACCGTCCCCAGCTGGCTGAACTCGAGCTCGCCTCTGACTAAACGGTAGGTGAACTTCCCCGGTTCGACGGTAAAGGGGGAGACGTTGCGGGCCACCTGCTCGCCGGCTTCGTCCCGGAAGACGACCTCCAGCACCCCGTTGGGGGGGTCCTGGCGTCGCGAGCGGATGAGCACGATGAGGTGCGGCGTGATCGTGACCGGTGGGGCGGACGGGGCCGGCAGGGAGAACATGGCCCCCTGGATGTCCACCCGCGTCGACGGGCCCGGGACCTGGCGCAGCTCGAAGTTCTCTATGAAGAGGGCGGAGACTATGTCCATGGGCCGAGCGGCTAGACGAGCTCGGGCTCGCGTTCGTCGGCCACCAGGCCGAGCGCCGACTGGGCCAGTGCGGTGAAGTGGACCTCGCCGTGGCGCACATCGAGCCACCGCAGTTTCTTGAACGCCGTTATGACCCACCAGCCGATGTCGACCTCGTGCGGCTTTAGAGCGAAGCGGGCGGAGGTGGGCGCGGCATGGTGGTTGGAATGCAGCCCCTCGCCCCAGGTGAGAAAGGCCAGCCACTGGTTGTTGGTGGCAATGCCCGGATAGGGCCGGCTACCGAAACGGTGGCCTACGGCGTTGATGGCGGAGTTGATCAAGAGGTAGGTGACGACGTGCACGCCCGCCGCCACCAGGGCCCAGCGCCACCCGAGGAGGGCCCAGAAAATACCGAAGCCCAGGACGAGCCCGATAAAGCCCCGGTCGAAAACGAACCGGTCCCAGTTGTCACGCTTGATATCACGGCTGTACTTCCGCAGAGTCTCGGCGTCGTGCGCCGCTCTTTTATAGAGGCCGACATTGTAGAGCTGGACTTTCCAGTAACCCTCGAGCAGCGGGGAATGGGGGTCGCCCAGCACGTCGGTATAGGCATGATGGCGGCGGT
>JBEKNX010000550.1:0-2961 GCA_049522375.1 Acidimicrobiales bacterium
CCGGGCTTGTTGTCGTCGGAGGCGTCCAGTGTGGCTTGCCAATAGTAAGCATCATGGATCCACGCGTCGTCGGGTGGCCGGACCGGACCGGACGGTGGGCTATGGGGTCAGCGACCCCTGCTGCCCCGCTGCGACCCAGAGGCGGGGATGGGATAGGCAGCCACGAGGAGCTTCATGAGCTTCGGGAATGTGGAAGTGAACCGACCCTTTCCCCACGCGAGGTCGGGCTCGTTGGCCATGGCTTGGCTGAGCACCCCGACGATGAGGGTCGAGACGAGGTAGACGGCCTCGTCGGAGTCGGCTCCGGGACCGAGCTGTCCGGCGGCGACCGCGTCAGCCATGGCGGCGCGCTGGAGGGCGACCATCTCGACGCTAGGGGCGAACGCTTCGGCGGAGGGCTCGAAGCTCGGGACGGGGCGCCAGAACATGAGTTGTGCCGTCGCCCGGTTGGCGAGCGCCCAGCGCCCGCTCGCCTCCAGCCCGGCCGTCAAGGCGGTCAACCCGGGATCGGCAGCAGCCATGGCTTTACGCATGACCTCAAGGTGCTCGAGCTGACCGCGCCGAAAGATCGCGTCGTAGACGGCCATCAGGGAAGGGAAGTACTTGTATATCGAGGGGGGCTGCACCCCGAGGCGGCGGGCCACCTCTGCCAGGCTGAGGCCGTTGACCCCCTCCTCGGCCATCACGTCCTCGGCAATGTCGAGGATCTCCTCGATGGTCTCCTGGCGACGTCGGGCCCGCCGGTCAAGCGGTCGCGGCGCCTGGCTCTCTGACGTGGTCCCCGTCATGTTCAAGAGCTTAGCAGAACCTAGTCTTGACAGCTAAAGCTAATGGTCGTAGCCTATCCATCGGATGCCGACAACGACGAGGGAGGACCCGATGGCCCCAAGGAACCAACGGTGGTGGCTCACCCAGGACAGCGAGCAGATCGTCATCAACGCCAGCCCCGAGCGCCTGTACCAGATGGTCGCCGACCTGCGCCGCATGGGCGAGTGGAGCCCGGAGTGCCAGGCCGTCGAATGGGAGGACGGCGCCACCGGGCCGGCCGAAGGCGCCAGGTTCGTCGGCCACAACCGGGGCGGGCCGCGGGGCCTCATGCGCTGGTCTCGTCGCGGCCGCATCCTCACGGCCGACGGCGGACGCGAGCTCGCCTTCGCCACCGAGGAGGGCGGCCGCGAGTCCACCGTGTGGCGCTACCGCTTCGAACCCGTCGAGGGGGGCACTCGGGTCACCGAGTCCTACGACGTCAAGCGGATCCCGCTCTGGGCTCGGGTACTCGACGTCCCGACCAACCGGCACCGCGAGCTCCTCGAAGGTATGCGCCATACGCTCCAGCAGCTCAAGAGCGCCGCCGAGACCGTGAGCTCTGTTAGCGGCCAACTATGACCCTGAACGTTGCGCCCGGCGGCTATCTGCTCGATGCCGGGTCGGGAGAGGCGCTGTGGTTCTCGGGAGGTCTGCTCACGTACAAGACGACCGGTGACCAGACGTCTGGGAACCTGGCTGTGGCCGAGATGCGCGCACCACAGGGCTCGGGCTCGCCAAGCCACCGGCACCACCATGAAGACGAAGCATGGTTCATCCTCGACGGCGAGTTCACCTTCTGGCTCGGCGACGAGCAGCGCACCGCTTCCGCCGGCGCCTTCGTGTTCGGTCCCCGCATGGTCGAGCACCGCTTCCGCGTCGAGTCGACCGAGGCCCGGTTCCTCTTGTTGCTCACCCCGGCCGGGTTCGAGAACTTCACCAGAACGTGTGGCTCCCCGGCGAACTCGTTGACCCTGCCGCCCCCAGACCTTCCCTCACGAGACGCCATGCTCCTCGCCGCCGCGGCACGAGCCCACGGGCTCGACATCCTCGAACCCTGACGAAGCACCAATCCCAAGGAGAAGGGCATGATCACCACCTACAAAGCCGCAACCGACATCGACGTCCTGACATCGAGCTTCCCGATCCCGGGCTTCGGCCTCATTCCCATCAACGCCTTCGTCCTCCACGGTCCCGAGCCGGTACTGGTCGATACCGGAGCAGTCGTGCAGAGCGACGAGTTCATGACGGCCCTTCAGTCGGTCATCGACCCGGCCGACCTCAAGTGGATCTGGCTCACTCACACGGACTTCGATCACATCGGGACGCTGCACCGGTTACTAACCGACAACCCGAGGCTCCGTGTGATCACCACGTTCCTCGGCGTGGGCATCATGACTACTTCCGCCCCGTTGCCCATGGACAGGGTCCACCTGTTGAACCCGGGACAGGCGATCACCGTGGGCGACCGCACCCTCACCGCTGTCAAGCCACCAGTGTTCGACAACCCGTCTACGGTCGGCTTCCGCGACGACAAGTCGGGCGCGTTCTTCAGCTCGGACTGTTTTGGGGCACTGCTACAGGCAGTTCCTGAGCGCGCTGACGACCTCTCGGACGACGAATTGCGGCAGGGCCAGGTCCTATGGACGACGATCGACTCGCCGTGGGTCCACAAAGTCGACCCCGCCGCGTTCGCGAAGGAGTTGAACCAGATCCGCGAGATGAACCCCACGATGGTGCTGAGCAGCCATCTGCCGGCCGCCTCAGGCGCCATGACCGAACGGCTGCTGGGCTCGCTCGGAGCCACACCGACTGCTCACCCCTTCATCGGTCCAGATCAGGCGGCGCTGGAACAGATGTTGGCCCAGATGACGCAGGCAGGAGCGCCTCAGTAGCTCTGGTGCCGATGAGGAGTTATAACGAGAAGTTGTGGATGCTCGACCCGCTCAAGGCAGTGACGTACCCTCCAAGTTGAACCACCAACGAGCCTGCCGGGTGAGACCGGCGGGGAGGAGTACGCCAATGTTGAAGCTAGTCCTGAAACAAGCGCTCGGTCCCGCTAGGTACGTCCATAGCGCTTTGTAGCCTTTGACCGGGCCGGTAGTGGCGCGCTGGAGGTCGTCGGTGCGGTCTTTTCCTGGCCCCGGGGCCGTCGAA
>JBEKNX010000551.1:0-2960 GCA_049522375.1 Acidimicrobiales bacterium
GAGTTCAGCGTCGTAACGGTCTTCCATTTCTTCTTCGTGCCGCTCACAATCGGGCTTGCCTTTTTGGTGGCCTTGATGCAGACGCTCGCCTACAAGCGCCGGGATGCCGGTTGGGACCGGCTCAGCCGCTATTTTGGGCGCCTGTTCCTAATCGAGATGGCCGTGGGGATAGTGACCGGTATTGTACTGGAGTTCCAGTTCGGGCTCAACTGGTCTGCTTATTCGGTCTTCGTCGGCAACATTTTCGGGGCCCCGCTGGCCATCGAAGCCTTGCTCGCCTTTTTCATGGAGTCCACCTTCATCGGTCTGTGGATCTTCGGTCGGGGGCGCCTCTCTGCCCGGCTCCACCTGGCCACGATCTGGATGGTGAGCCTGGGGACTACGTTGTCGGCCTTGTTCATTCTGGCGGCCAATTCATGGATGCAGCACCCCGTCGGGTACACGATGGTCCATGGCCAGGCGGTGCTGACCAACTTCTGGCTACTTCTTGCCAACCCGATGTTGTGGGGCTCGTTCGCCCACACCATCCTTAGCGCCCTCGCCACGTCCGGCGCGGTGGTGCTCGGGATCAGCGTGTGGCGGGCGCACCGAGAGCCCGTGGGCAGCGAGCACCGCACATCGTTCCTCCGAGCCGGCCGGTTCTCGGCCGTTTTCACGATGGCGGCGACCATCCTGGTAGCCATCTCGGGCGATATCCAGGCCCGGTTGATGGACGTTTACCAGCCTATGAAGATGGCAGCGGCCGAAGCGCTTTATACCACCAAGTCCGGTGCACCGTTCTCGATCCTCACCATAGGCAACCTTAAGCAGAAGCCCGTTCTCCAGATCCGCATTCCTCACCTTTTGTCGCTTATCGCCACGTTGTCGTGGAACGGCCAGGTCCAGGGCATAAACAATATCCAGGCGGCCGAGGTGGCCAAGCACGGTGCCGGTAGCTATGTTCCCGTGATCCCGCTTACCTACTGGTCCTTCCGGGCCATGGTCGGGGCCGGTATCCTGCTCATCTTGCTCTCCGCATGGGGGGTATGGCTGGCGCGGGGCAACCACCTCGACCGTTTGGGGGAGAGCCGTTGGTTCCGGCGGGCGGCACTGTGGGGGATCGCCCTGCCGTTCATCGCCAACACCACCGGCTGGGTGTTCACAGAAGTCGGTCGCCAGCCCTGGATCGTGTACGGGCTCATGACCACGGCCAAAGGTGTGTCTACCGTCACCACGGCCGACATCGCCCTCACCTTCATCGCCTTCGTGGTGGTGTACACGGTGATCGGCGCGCTCGACGCCTGGCTTTTGGTCCGGGCGGCGCGCCTCAGCCTCGACGATGCCGGCGAGGAAGTCGAACGGGCCGAGCTGGCGGGCCTGGTCTATTGACATGAAGGACGACGATGGCACCCTTTGCTGACCTCAACACAACCTGGTTCGCCCTGATCGGCTTGTTGTGGGCGGGCTACCTCTTCCTCGAAGGGTTCGACTTCGGGGTGTCCATAATCGGTCCGTTTATCTCCACGGACGAGACCGAGCGGCGGATGTGCTTAAACGCCATCGGGCCCGTATGGGACGGCAACGAGGTATGGCTCCTGACGGCTGGAGGCGCCACCTTCGCCGCCTTCCCGCTTTGGTATGCGCGACTTTTCAACGGTTTCTACCTGGCATTGTTCCTCATCCTGCTGGCGCTGATCGTGAGGGGCGTGTCCTTTGAGTTCCGGGCCAGAGTCGACGACCCGACGTGGCGGCGGACCTGGGAATGGGCGAACTTCGGCGGGAGCCTGGTGCCGGCGATCGTCTGGGGGGCGGCGTTCACCGACCTTGTGCACGGAGTGCCGCTGAGCCCCGACGGCCGCTACTACGGGGGCCTGATCGGGCTGCTCCATCCGATCGCCCTGGTCGGCGGGCTGGCCAGCCTGGCCCTGTTCGTGTTGCACGGCTCCGTCTTCCTCAGCCTCAAGACGACCGGAGGTCTTGCTGCTCGCGCCCGGCGGGCGGCCGTGGTTGCGGGGCTGGCGGCCAGTGTCCTGGTAACGGCGGCGATCGTGTGGGTGGCGGCCGCCGGCAGGCCGGCCGTCGAAGGTTCGGTGCCCGGTGTTCTGCCTCTCGTCTTGGCGATCATCGCCATAGCCGGGGTGGTGCTGTCGACCCTTCTCATCGCCCGGGGCCGCGACGGGTGGTCCTTCTTGGGGACGGGCGTAGCCATCCTGGCCGTGATGGGAGCAGTGTTCTCCCGGATGTTCCCGGCCGTCCTGCCGGCGAGCAACCGGGCTGCCAACGGGCTTACGATCGCGGCTGCCGCCTCCCAGCACAACACCTTGCTGGTGATGACGGTGGTCGCGGCTATCTTCACCCCTTTCGTGCTTGCCTACCAGGGCTGGACCTACTGGGTCTTCCGCCAGCGCCTAACCCGCCCGCTAGCCGCATCAGCCGTCACCACCGGCGGCGTACCTCCCACGGTGGCGACGGCCCGGCCGGCCGCCGGCAGTGCCTGACGACTCCAGCCCTGGTGCCCCCCGGCGTTTGGGGCCGATCGACAGGCGGCTGGTCAAGGAGCTGCCAGGACTGAAGGCGAGCGTGGCGACGTCGGTTACCGTCGGGCTACTGGCGACGGCGGCCGTGGTGGTCCAGGCCGTGGCGTTGGCCCACCTCCTCGCCAGCGCCATGCCCGGAGCCGCGGCCGCGGACCGGGACCGGTGGTTGGTCTGGTTCGGCACCGGCGTTTGTGTGCGAGCGGTGGTGGCGCTGTTGGGCGAAATCTTGGCCGCCGCCTCTGCTTCCCGGGCCATCGCCGCGCTGCGCTCCCGGCTGGTCAGCGCGGCAATCCACAGTGCCCCGGGGGTTGAGGAGCCCGGGGCTGGGCCCCCGGGCGGGCCTGGCGACGACGGCCGGCGGCGGGGCTGGGGCCCCCGCCTCCCGGAGGAGCCCGGGGCTGGGCCCCCGGGCGGGCCTGGCGACATAGCTACGCTCGCCGGCCG
>JBEKNX010000552.1:0-2943 GCA_049522375.1 Acidimicrobiales bacterium
GCGGATGCCTCGCTGCGACGGCGTCGAAGCCACGCGCCGCCTGCGCCTGCTGCACCCAGAGGTCAACGTGGTCGTCCTCACGACTTACGCCGATGACCGCTCCGTGCTCGACGCCCTGCGTGCTGGAGCGAGAGGTTTTCTCACCAAGGACGCCGGTGCTGAGGAGATCCAACGGGCGCTCGCCGCCGTACAGCGCGGAGAGGCAGCCATCGACCCTGTTGTCCAGCACCATCTCGTGGACGCCCTGGCCAGGTTCGCCCCGGGCGAAGAGGACAGACGAGGGCCAGAGCTGCCTGACGGCCTGACGGCGCGCGAGGCGGAAGTACTGGCGCTGATTGCGGGAGGGCTCTCCAACACCGACATTGCAGCGCGGCTAGTGGTCAGTGAGGCGACCGTCAAGAGCCACGTCAACCATTTGTTCACTAAGACAGGGTCACGAGACCGCGCCCAAGCCGTCGCGTACGCCTACCGGCACGGGTTGACAGGCAAGGAGTGACTCCCGATGCGGCTGTCCTCCCGTGGGGACCAGCGCCAGCGCCGATCCCCCGTCGCGCCATCGACGATTGGCTGTCGCGGAACGAGTCGGGAGGGGCCATCCGTTGACCTTCAAGGCGACAGAATGCTCAGGGCCCGGCCAAGCCGCCAGCAGCGTTCAGCGCGGGCCTAGGACCAACACCGCCAGCTCTGGTGCGAAAGACTCTGGGCGGTCACTTACCTGGCTGTCTGTCCGGGTACGAACTGCGCGACGCCCTAGGCCTGCGCAGCACCCACTTCGAGAGGACCCACAGTGCTAATGCCAAATGATCGACCGCAGCTCAGCCCTCGGGCGCGGGCTTTCAGAGCTATCCACAATGCGATCGGGGCAGGGGAACTGAGCTGCTTGGCCTATCTCTGGATGTGCGCCCTCACCGGGAGACGGGATGCGTGGCTGCGCGTCTCAGTAGGTGTCCTCGTCGGTGAAGGTGTGGTGCTGCTCGCTGCCAAGGGCTGCCCGTTTGGGATCTTCCAACGCCGCGCTGGCGATGACGTCCCCATGTTTGAGCTGTGGCTCGGTCCGAGATGGGCTCCATTTGCCATCCCTTTCTTCACGGCTTTGGCAAGCGGGGGCATCGTCGTGCTCATCGTGAGGCGTCCGGCGTCGATCCCCGGACCTTCCTGAGGGTGCTGGACCGTTGCGGGCCAGAGCCAGGGTCGCGGCATCATCATGCCTGTCGGTAACGCCAACTGCCGGACGGCTGTCGGACCATCACCCCGCGACCGAACATCTTGTCTGAGCGCCCTTGCAGACGGTCGGCTCACCGGCCCTCGCCAACCATATTCATCATGGAACAGCATCCCGGTTCACGGTTGTGAGCCTGTTGAGAGGGAGGTTGTTCTATGCACAAGCCCGGCGGCCCGGAACTTGTCCTTGACCGGCGAGCCTCTGCCCCCCGCACCCCCAACTGCCCCGCCGCCAGCCAGACCACCCCGGAGGGGACCCCGGTCCGGCTAGCGCCGAGCCAGTCTGCGCAGGGGGCCCCTCGCCCCTCAAGGACAACCCCCGGCCCGCCTTTTTGGTGGCCGGCTCTCCAACTAAGTCCGCATCTGCGTGGATCATTCATGTTGTTACGGCACGAACGGAGCCGACATACGGAAAAGGAGAGCCGGTCATGACCAGTTTGGCGCACAGAGGGTTCGTCCATCTAGGCATGGACGTGTCCAGGGACTCGATCTCGGTGGCAGTGCTGCACCCCGACCGGGACCTGGCGGTGGTGGACAAGATCTCGTCCGATGCCGAGTCGGTCCGCCGCCTGGTCAAACGAGTGGGACGGCCCGCTGGGCTGTGGGCTTGCTACGAGGCCGGCCCCACCGGCTACGACCTCTACCGCCTGCTCACCAAGATGGGGGTGCGCTGCGACGTGGTGGCCCCGTCCCTAGTGCCCAAAGGCCGGGGCGACCGGGTAAAGACCGACAAGCGCGATGCCCGGCGCCTGGCTGGCCTGCACCGCGCCGGCGAGCTCACCGCCATTGCTGTGCCCTCACCTGCCCAAGAAGCCGTGCGTGACCTGTGCCGCACCAGGGGCGATATGGTCCAAGACCTCACCCGGGCACGCAACCGTCTCACGAAGTTCTTGTTGCGCCACTCCCTGGTCTACCGCGACGGCTCCAACTGGACCTTCAAGTTCGAGCGTTGGCTTTCGAGCCTGCACTTCGAGGACCGGGCCCTGGCTGCCACCTTTGCCCATTACCGCTCCACGGTCCAGCTCCGTGACAGCTCCCTGGCGGCGGTCGAGGTCGACCTCGAGGGTTACTTCGACAAAGAGCCCTTCGCCGACGCCGTCCTGCGCCTCGGTGCCTATAGGGGCATCACGCATATGGGAGGCCTGTGCCTGGGGGCCGAGGTCTTCGACTGGCGCCGCTTCCCCGGTGCACGTGCCTTCATGTCCTTCACCGGGCTCACCTGCTCGGAGCGCTCCACCGGCCTGTCAGAACGCCGCGGCGAGATCACCCGGGCCGGCAACGCCCACATCAGAGGCCAGCTGTGCGAGGCGGCCTGGACCTACCAGCACCACCCCGCCCTGGGCCGTGAGATCAAGGCCCGCCAAGCCGGTGCCAGCCCTGCCACGGTGGCCCGGGCGTGGGGCGCGCAGGTCCGGCTGTCCGCCCGCTTCCACGCCCTGGCCGCCCGCAAGAACGTGAAGTCGGTCGTGGCCGCCGCCGTGGCGCGCGAGCTGGCCGGGTTCTGCTGGGCCGAGATGACCGCCACGGACTGAGCCCATGAGACCTCCTCGCTCACAGCACGATCGGCGCCGGCCGTGAGCGGACCAAGCGTGACGCGCCGGAGCACCGCCGCAGCAGGACCGACCCTCGCCGTCGTTATCGCCAACCGGCCCCCTCCGGGGACTGCCATGGACGGACATATTCTGAGGCAACTACCTGCGTATGGAAAAACTGCGGTCCCGA
>JBEKNX010000553.1:0-4491 GCA_049522375.1 Acidimicrobiales bacterium
CGCTCTGCCAGGATCTCCCCATGACAGTCGAGTTCGCTAAGACGGCCGCAGACTATGGCGGCCATAGAGCAGGCTTTCCCTCATCGCTGTTCGACAGACTCGCCGCGTTCGGCGTTGGCCGGGCCGGCCAGGACGTCGTCGACGTAGGCACAGGCACGGGCACATTGGCGAGAGGCTTTGCCCGCCGCGGCTGCCGAGTCGTCGGCATCGACCCCGCCCCCGAAATGCTGGCCCAGGCGCGCCAGCTTGACGCGCAGGAGGGGGCCGACGTCGAGTACCGGGTGGCCACCGCAGAGGCGACAGGCTTGGCAACTGCCAGCTGCGACGCCTTCAGCGCCGGCCAATGCTGGCACTGGTTCGACAGGCCGTCTGCCGCGGCGGAAGCACGGCGCCTTTTGCGCCCTGGAGGAGCGATCGTGATCTGCCACTTCGACTGGCTGCCGCTTCCGGGCAGTGTCGCCCAGGCGACCGAGTCGCTGATCTTGCGCCATAACCCTGACTGGCCTGGAGCGGGCGGCTCGGGCATGTACCCCCAATGGGCAGCCGACGTCGCAGGTGCGGCCTTTACCGGGACCGAAACCTTCAGCTACGACGTGGAGGTGGCCTACACCCACGAGGCTTGGCGGGGCCGCATCCGCGCTAGCGCCGGAGTGGCTGCCTCCTTGCCCAACGAAGCCGTAGCGGACTTCGACGCCGAACATGCGACCGTGCTCGCCCAGCGGTTCCCCGGCGACAGCTTGACCGTGCCGCACCGAGTGTGGGCCCTAGTTGCGAGCTCGCCTAGGGACTAAGCCAGCCCATCCATCCACGGGGACCCAGGCACCACGGCCAGTTCCTCGCTAGTGGCCTTCGTACGTCGCATTTATGTAGCGCGTCGTCATACCGCTGGGAGCGCACGAAGCCGTCGATAGGGACGGATTGTCCTTGGAACTCCCAGGGTTTGCTGCCAAGCATATAAGGGGGATCTGTAGGCCACTCTGATGTTGCCGCCCGGGCTGTCTCGTTGCGGTCACGCTTGGTCCCCAACCGTAAACTCACGAGGAGACCAGCGCCGCCACAAGTGGCCCGACACCGGGAGCTTCAGTCCCGTTGGAGCGGACCACCCAGGCCTCGGTTAGCCCGAACATGACGGGTCACGTCGTCGTCCCGCCGCCACCACCCCCCACAAACCAACCCCCCGTGCCTCCTCGTCCACGTCGTTGGCCCTCCTCTTCGGCCAGCTCGGCGTCCTCTGGCCATATGGCACTGGCCCGTGCGGCCGCGTCGAGAACGAGCTGAGCCTCCAACTGGAGCGTCGACTCTTCCAGGCCCCGAGCTGGCCACTGGCACACGAAGCTCATCCGACCTGGGGGAGGCAGAGGAGCACACCAAAAACCAGCTGACGAGCGACGCCCTCCGCCCCCTCCGCCACGAGGTTGCAGTACCCGCTCCCCAGGCTCGGCTTGGCCACGGCGCCCAAAGCGCATGGCATCGGTCACTTTGCTGCCGTCAGAGAAACCGATCCCGAAACGGAACATGCTTGCCCCTCCAGGAGGAAAGCCCGGGCCATGGCCGAACAGGTTCGTGGGTTCTTTCGGTGGGTCGAGCCGATTTAGGGCGACGACGTTCACGATGAAACCCGCTGGGAAGGCCACTAGGCCGCAGACGCAGACGGCCAGCTCCTCGGTGCGTGCCAGGATCTCGGCGAACTCAACCGGCACGCCAATGGTGTCGTCAGAGTCGCCGCGCCAGCGTCGGCGACGAGGCTCGGGCCGGGCAAGCTCGGCGATGTCAGCGACAATGTCGAAGAAGGACATAGGCAATTGTGCGCAGCTGGGAGGACCGGCTTCAACGCGTCAACCCTGAGAGAGGCGTTCAACGAGAGGGACGGGCTGCGCTAGCTTCGGCGCTGATGGCCGGTAGCGCCCACTTACGTGCTCGCGCAAAGGCTGGCCGCCGACGCACTGCTCGCCTTGGCGTTCCTCCTCTCGTTCGGATGGCAGCCGCGCTGGGCCTTGTCTTCACCCCTGGGGCCGCCATCTTCTCGGGGCACAATACAGCGTCAGTCTCCGCGCACGTCGTGGTGGTGGAGGCGCCCCTTCACCCCTTGTCCCACGGCCGCTTGCGGGAGGCCACGGGCGTGATGGCACGGCGCCTGGCCCACCTGGGCGTGCCGGGGGCGGTTGTGCGCACCCAAGGCGACGACATCGTGGTCGAAATGCCAAAGCCGGCGGGTGCCACCGATATCGTCGCCGTCCTGGGCCAGCCCGGTCAGCTCCTGTTCCGCCCCGTGGAGTGCATCATCACCCCGTACTCGGGCGCCCGCCGCGCGCCGGCCGTGCCGGCTCCGGTGCTCCCTCAGTCGCCGGCCGACGGCACAGGCCCAGGCGCCGCCCCCATGCCGGGCATTTGCCGGCTGAGCGCCGCCCGCCAGACTGGCTACCTACCTCCTCACGGCGACCGGCACGGCGACACCCCAGAGGCCTACGACACCAAGGACGCGACGGCGGTCCTCTCCTAGCGAGAGAGCTACGTATACGGCCGCTACGTGCTGGGCCCGGCGGAGATGACAGGGTCTATCGTCAGGGCCGCTAACGCCGTGCTCAACGCCCAGACCCGCCAGTGGGAGGTGGCGCTCAGCTTCACCCCGGCCGGCTCGGCGCAGTTCAACAAGTACGCTGCCCGCCACTACGCCTGCTATTCCCGAGAGGAACAGGACCCGCCCTATTGCGCCCTTCAGGCGATCGACCTCGACGCCACGTTGGAGTCCACACCGGCGATAGAGGCGCCCTCCTTCCCGGGAGGGGCGGTCATCAATGGCCCTACCGCGGGCGTTTTCACGCGACAACAGGCCACCACGCTTGCCGTGTTTTTCAGTTCGGGACCACTGCCGGTGGCCTTCACGGCCGTGGACATCAGTACCGTGACGCCCGCCCTGGCGACGGACGGCCCAAACTAAACCCCTGACCCCGATGGCCTTAGCTGTGACGGCACTCTGCACCGGGCCAGTTCGAAGGTTTGGCGGTGCCGGCGCACGCTAAGCCGTCGCACTGGCGCGCCGGCGAGTACAGCCTGCGGTGGCAGAGGCAGTCAGAACAGATCTGGAACCTGGGCATGCCCAAGGCGGCTTAGTTGGGCATGAACCACGCTTGTGCCGGGGTACTCGCTTTGGCTCTCGCTGTCGCGGCCAATGCCCCGTCGGGCCACGTCGCGCCTCACCAGGGCTTGGCGGCCACCTCGGGCACGGAGTACGCGTTCGGGCAGCTGTCAGTCTCGACCAACGGGGCTCTCTACTACGTGGACCGGGGCTACGGCCAGGTCGACGCGGTCACACCGAACGGGGCCCATGTCGTTCTCAGCTCGCTCAATACCGCCGCCGCGCCCAAGAGGTCGGTCCCCGGCCTAAGCGGGTTGTCCCTTACAAAGGACGCCATGTGGTTCACCGCTGCCAACGGTCTCTACGAAGCGTCTCTTACAGGGCGAGACGTGCGGAGGCTGGGCGACGTCCCGGGCGCGGTGGACCTCGAGGTCCTCGCCGACGGGACCACCTACTTCACGACCACGATGGCGATCTTCGAGCGGGCCCCGGACGGGCACACCACCCACGTGGCAGGCGGGACCACGGTCGGTTTCGCCCAGCAACAGGCCGGGCTCCAACCCGCCACCGAGGTGGCCATCAACCCCGAGGGCGTCGCCGGCGTCAGCCCAGATGAGTTCTACTTCACGAACGAGAACCGGCTCTACTTGGTCGAAAGAGGGGTGGCGACCATCTTCGGGCCACAGTTCAGCTTCTTCAACGGGGAGCTCGCAACCACCCCGAAGGGCGTCGTCTACGGCCTTTGCAACTGGCACATGTGCCGCATCTCGGGCCACATGGTGACGCAGCTTTTCAAATTGCCCGAACCCGTGAACGGGGTCTTCGCCGCGCCAGACGCGTTGGCCGTGTCCCCCTCCGAGACCTTCTACATCTCCTACTCGGACCAGTCTTTGCCCGGGAAGGCGGGCATCGTCGAGCTTTCGCCCCAGGGGAAGATCGTCGCTGTCGTGGCGTCCCGGTCCACCTGACGGCCCCGGGCACCGAGAAGACCTGCGGGCAGACGCTCGCCTGAGACGAGGTCCGGGCACTCACGACTTAGCCCCGGCGGCAGCAAGGCTGAGAGCAACAGGGATCGAGCCATTGCCCCCGCGCAGCTACGAGCGTTCTGGCGTCTGCCCGGGCCGACAGGGGCCGAGCCCGACCTCATGTACCGGAGCGCCTGTACCGGTTCCCAGCTCTGGGCCGGCGAGCGCGGAACTGCTCATTCTCCGAGCAGCCATATGGGCGTCGAGCGGCTCCGCACCCTTTATCTGTGCCTCAACTGAGCGCGTAATGGCTACCGGCGGTACCCGTTTTCGGTAGGCCAGAAGTCATAACTTTGCTGGCCCTTACTTCGAGGTGCATGGGCGACCTGGCCAGCGCCACAAGCGGCCGACGGTTATCGTTCGCAGGTCGGGCACTCAGCGAAATGGGGG
>JBEKNX010000554.1:0-2932 GCA_049522375.1 Acidimicrobiales bacterium
CGAGCCGGTGGCGTCCATGGGCGACGACACGCCCTTGGCCGTGCTATCCCGCCGTCCCCGCCTTCTCTACGACTATTTCCGCCAGCTCTTTGCCCAGGTCACCAACCCGCCGCTCGACGCCATCAGGGAGGAGCTCATCACCTCGATGGCGTCTTCGGTCGGGCCCGAGGGCAACTTGTTGGCCCCCGGCGCCCAGTCCTGTCACCAGATCAGGATGCCGGGACCGGTGCTGACCAACGACGAGCTGGCCACCTTGCTGTACGTGGACGAGGACGGGCTGGTGCCGGGGTGGCGGACCTTCGCCATCGACGGGCTTTTCGCCGCCCGGGGCGAGGCCCCGCCGGGCGAGCGCCTGCGCGACGCCCTCGACCGGGTGTGCGCCCAGGTCGAAGAAGCCATCGTCGCCGGGGCGAGCGTGGTGGTGCTCTCGGACCGCCACGCCAATGCCGACGCCGTGCCCGTCCCGTGCCTGTTGCTCGTCTCCGCCGTACACCATTACCTGGTCGACAAGAAGCTGCGCACGAGGGTGGGGCTGATCGTAGAGACGGGCGAGGCCCGAGCCGTCCACCACGTGGCCTGCCTGATCAGTTACGGTGCCGCCGCCGTCAACCCTTACCTCGCCTTCGACACCGTCGTCGACCAGGTGCGCCGGGGCGCCATCGGGGGCATGTCCGACCGCAAGGCCCTTCGCCACTACGTGAAGGCGCTCAGCAAGGGCGTGCTCAAGACGATGTCCAAAATGGGCATCTCGACCGTGGCGTCGTACACGGGCGCCCAGGTCTTCGAGGCCGTGGGCCTGGCCAGTGACGTAGTCGAGCGCTATTTCCAGGGGACGGTCACCCAGGTCGAGGGCATCGGCCTCGAGGGGATAGCGGCCGAGGCCCTGGCCCGGCACCGGACGGCCTGGCCCGACCGGCCCAGCGAGCTCGCCCATCGCGACCTCGAGCCGGGCGGGGACTGGCAGTGGCGCCGGGAGGGCGAGTACCACCTGTTCAACCCCGAGACGGTCTTCAAGCTCCAGCACTCCACCCGGGCCAAGAGCTACAAGATCTTCAAGGAGTACACGCACGCCGTCGACGACCAGACCCGCAACCTGGCCACGTTGCGGGGGTTGTTGCGGATCCGCCCGGCGTCCGAGACGGGCCGCAAGCCCTTGCCCCTCGACGAGGTCGAGCCGGTGAGCGAGATCGTGAAGCGCTTCGCCACCGGCGCCATGTCCTACGGGGCCATCTCCAAAGAGGCGCACGAGACCCTGGCCATCGCCATGAACCGCATGGGGGCCAAGTCCAACAGCGGCGAGGGTGGCGAAGAGCCCGAGCGCAACGTGCCCGACGCCAACGGCGACAGCCGCCGTAGCGCCATCCGCCAGGTGGCGGCCGGGCGTTTCGGGGTCACCAGCGGCTACCTCGTCAATGCCGACGACATCCAAATAAAGATGGCCCAAGGCGCCAAACCGGGCGAAGGCGGCCAGCTTCCGGGCAAGAAGGTCTACCCCTGGATCGCCAAGACGCGGTACTCGACGCCAGGAGTAGGGCTCATCTCGCCGCCCCCCCATCACGACATTTATTCCATCGAGGATCTCGCCCAGCTGATCTACGACCTGAAGAACGCCAACCCCCGTGCCCGTATCAACGTGAAATTGGTGTCCGAGACCGGCGTCGGCACCGTGGCCGCCGGCGTGGTCAAAGCGCACGCCGACGTCGTTCTCATATCCGGCCACGACGGGGGCACCGGGGCTTCGCCCATGAGCTCGACCAAGCACGCCGGCGGTCCCTGGGAGCTGGGCCTGGCTGAGACGCAACAGACGCTGCTACGCAACGAGCTGCGGGACCGGGTCGTCCTCCAGGTCGACGGGTCCATGAAGACGGGCCGCGACGTCGTGGTGGCGGCGCTGCTGGGGGCCGAGGAGTACGGGTTCTCGACCGCGCCGCTGGTGGTCGAGGGTTGTATAATGATGCGCGTCTGCCACCTGGACACCTGCCCGGTGGGCGTGGCCACGCAAAACCCCGAACTGCGCCAGCGCTTCAGCGGTACGCCGGACCTCGTGGTCAATTTCTTCGAGTTCGTGGCCGAAGAGGTGAGGGAACTGCTGGCCGAAATGGGCTTCAGGACCGTGGAGGAAGCCATCGGCCACGCCGAGCTACTGGCCGCCGTTGTCCCCGCCGACCACCCTAAAGCCGCCGGGCTCGACCTTTCCCGTCTCCTGTGCCCGCCGCCGCCGGGGGTCTCTCTGACCTGTGTGCGCAAACAGGACCACGACCTCGAGCACACGCTCGACGCCAAGTTGACCGAGGCCTGCCGGGCCGCCCTGGACGACGGCAGCCCCGTGCGCGGTTCGTGGCCCGTGGAAAATTCCAACCGCGCCGTCGGCACCATGCTCGGTTCGGAAGTGACCCGCCGGTACGGCGAAGCGGGCCTGCCCCCGGGCACCATCGAGCTCGAGTTCAGTGGTTCGGCCGGGCAGAGCTTCGGCGCTTTCCTGCCCCCGGGGCTGACCCTGCGCCTGTTCGGCGACGCCAACGATTACCTCGGCAAGGGACTGTCGGGTGGGCGCATCGTGCTGCAGCCCTCGCCCGACGGGCCGGACGGCTTCGTGGCCGAAGCCAACATAATCGCCGGCAACGTGATCGGTTACGGTGCCACCAGCGGGGAGATTTTCATACGGGGCATGGTGGGCGAGCGTTTTTGCGTGCGTAATTCAGGCGCCCTGGCCGTCGTGGAGGGCGTGGGCGACCACGGCTGCGAGTACATGACCGGAGGGCGGGTGGTGGTGCTCGGGCCGACCGGGCGTAATTTCGCCGCCGGCATGTCGGGAGGTTATGCGTACGTTTACGACCCGCACGGCCGCTTTGCTTCTCGCGTCAACCTGGGGATGGTCGAGCTCGGCCCCTTGGACGACGCCGACACCGCGTGGTTGAGCTCGGTCCTGGAG
>JBEKNX010000555.1:0-2920 GCA_049522375.1 Acidimicrobiales bacterium
AAAACGTTCTGGGCTGCTTCGATAAAGCGCATGGAGACGAGCTCGTCGAGCACGGCGCGGTCATAGCTCACCTGCGCCGAGGGGTCCCAGGCCTCGAGCGTCATCTTCGGGTCGAGGTCGGCCGCCTTGGCCCTGAGCGCGGCCGACGTGCGGTCACGCCGGCTCACCTCGTCGGAGAGCACCAGTTCCAAGAACTCGGCATGGCCGAGGCCGTGGGCCGAGGCGAGGACGAGCCGCTCGGGCAGGGTGTCCAGGACCTGGCCCAGCTTCAGGCGTCGTAACGTGGCCCTGAGGTCGGCCGATATGGCGGGTACAGGGCCGCTCATCGCGCCGCCCTCTTTGTTGCGGAGAACTCGGACGCGTCACGGGAAAAACGGCCGGGGACGACGTTCGACGGCGCTTCCTCGGCTTTGTCGCCCTGCTCCTTTTCTTTGGCGCGCTCGATCATCCGGCTGACGAGGGAGACGTCGACGGCTTCTGCCTCCAAGGCCCGGGCACAGGCGGCCTCGACCCGCTCTGCGCCCCATTTCTTCACGAGCCCGAGGAGGCGGTACACCTGGCGCATCTTGGTCCAGGGCAAGGGGTGGCCGAGCAGGGCGGCCGCGTACTCGCCGATCGCCGGCCCGGCCACGGCGGCTTTCTTGGCCAGCTGGTCGAGGTCCCTCATGGCGTAGATGTCCTTGCCTGGTGGGAAGTCCGCCGGGTCGGTGGAACGCCTGCCCGGAGCGACGCGCGGATGGAACTTCACGAGCTGGCCGGACAGGTAGAACTTCACGGTCTTGGAGTCGGCCCGGGCCCGCAGGTACTTGCCCACCAAGGTGTAGGGCACGCTGTAGAGCGAGCGGGCCACTTCGCAGTGGAAGTCCCGGTGGACCTTGGGATCTGCCCATACCGGGATGTCGTAGGGCGACTTCACCAACGGCAGGAGGAGCGGCGCCTCGGTGGCCCTGAAAGCCTCTATGGGGTGCAGCTGGGTCGTGCCGTGCACCCTCATGCCGGCGGCCTCGTTGCACCATATGACCGCACGGCGCTGGGCGTCTGATAAGTTGAGGAATTGTTCACCTGCCCAGAAGCTCCCCCGGACATATTGGACAGCTCGTTCAACTTTTGGCTTGTCCTTTGGGTGGCGCACCCTGGCCGCGTCTATTACAAAGCCCCGTGCTTGCGCGTACTCGATAAAAGTATCGTTGAAACGAGGGGCCACCGGGTCGGCGTCGGCTACGACTGGTGTCAGGTTGTCCGGGATTACGACGGGAAAAATACCACCGAAGTACTCCCAGGCAGCCTCGAAGCCGTTTATGACTTCCTCTGTCGTTTGCGAGAACGTCAACCATATGAAGCAATGCCGGCTGGAACAAGCGGTGAACACCAAGGCATGGCATACCTTCTTGCGCTCCCCTGCGGGCAATAGCCCCATGCGGCCGAAGTCGACCTGCAGTTCCTGGCCGGGCTCGGGGTCAGCCACGGGCACCGTCGTCGTGTTGCGGCCGGCCCCGCAGCGCTCGACGGCAAAACGGGCGAGGGTCCTGTAGGGCACTTGCACGCCTTGGCGGCCGAGCAGCTCGTGGATCTTCTTGACGTTGAGGCCGCCGTCCACCCAGGCCTTTATGCGTTCCTGCTCGTTTAGCAGCACCCGCCAGGACGGCCCGTGGCCGTCTGGGCGAACTGGCCGGACCGCTTGGCAGACTTGCCCGATCAGCTCATCGGTGAGCTGCGACTCATCGCCGTTGCGGGCCAGGCCCAGTTCGAGCGCGGCGGCGATGTAGCGGCGGGCCGTCTTGCGGTCCACGCCGGAGCCTCGGGCTGCCGGGCGGTCCCCCTGGCCCCGTAGCCACCTGCGGAGCACCTCTCGTACCTGCACCACTGTTACCTCCCTGAAGGTCAAGGGGGGCACCTCCTCGCTTGGACTGGTGCCCCGAGTTGAACCGGTCTCAGGCCGGCGGTGGTGGACCTTCAGGGTGGTCCCATGACTGGCAATCAGGGTGGTCCCATGAGGCTGGCAAAACCAGGCCTCAAGTGGTCCCTTCTAGCTGGCACGCGACAGGTGTCACGGAGGCGACCGTCCCCGTTAGGACCCGAGGGTGCCTGCGACCTGCGGAGATGTGCCACCACCGCCTGCCTCCGGGGTGACCGCGCTACTTTCCGCCCGGATCTTCGTCAACCCCGAGTATGCGTTATCGGCGGCTGCTCCGCTTCCGGAGGTTTGCAGTCGGGATCGCTCACGAAGTTGTTAGTAAGGCTTGGCCGGGGGGTGCATGGGAGACGTGCCGTGACCCCACCGGCCATCATCGGCTCCCGAAGAGGGCCGGAAGTCGACCGTCATGTGACTTGACCGTCACATGACGGTCAAGTCAACAAGGAACTGCTGCTCGCCGCCCACCAACAACCCGACGAAGCGCCCGCCACCCGGTGTAGTGGCCGATCGCTGCTCCCGAGCCGAACGGCACATTTCCGCGAACGACTCGAACTGCCAACGTTGCAGCCCGACCGTCTGCGCGACGACGTAGACGGTGCCGCCGCCGGCGCGAAGCAACACGCCGACGCCGAAAGCGTCCTCGACCCGGGAATAGCTTGCCGTGCCGGCCTCACTGAACATGAGGCGAACGGCGATCGCCGAGTGGCGCGGCGATGTGGGGATCCGGATCACGTCCGGCGCTATCTCGGAGCGGTCCGGCCGCAAGTACGCACAGGGGCTGAGAACAGCGGTCCCCTCACTCCAGCCGTCCTTTGGTGCGATCCTCGGCCACTCGCGCAGTACCGGCCGCCTCGTTCCGGTCGCGGCAGCTGCCTCGGCCGTCATTGCGGTTCGCCAGATGCCACCTTCGTTGTGGTGGCTCGTTTTCCACATGCCCCCCGTCGTGACTTCCAGAAGGTAGACGTCGTCGCGCGTCTTGCCCGTGAAGACACTCCAAGTGGACGA
>JBEKNX010000556.1:0-2907 GCA_049522375.1 Acidimicrobiales bacterium
GGGCACCCGCTGGTGATCGTACCGTTGACACTGAAGTCCTGATGATCAGTTTTGCTGGGGCGGGGCAAATAGGCGCGGAACTCCTCCTGCTCGGCGAACCAATAAAAGGGGGGGTCCAGGTTGGCAAAACCGGCCGGGAAGAAAGTCTGCAGGAGGTTGCGGGCCTTGTTGGTGTGGATGTTGCCCGCCACCTCGTTGTTATTGGAACCGAAGGTGGCGAGCAACGTCCAGCCGCTGGGCTCCCAGCCCACTCCCCGGTCCTCTATCTGGAGCTGGACGGCGTTGTCCACGTTGGCGGCCTGATTGCGGTGCTGGAAGAGGAACACGGTCCAGGCGTCGTAGACCCCTTCGGGTGCGCTTACAAAAGGCTTTTTGAACTTCAAGGACACCAGCAAGCCACCGAAGTTCGGGGTGACGGTCACCGCCTCGATGGCGGGGATGGTGCTGATGTCCGGGGTGCCGGTCACCGTCGACGCCCACTGGGAGCTGACGCAAGAGGACGCGCCGCTAGCCGTGACTACCCGTTTGGCCACCCCCGGTTTGGCCGGGTGGGGCTTGGCGCTCGGGGGCGTCTTGGTGGCGCCACAGGCGCCGGCCCCCAGGGCGAGAACAGCCACCACCGGCACCCAGCGCCGCCCGGGACGACCCGAACGCGCCCAGTGCCGGCCCAGTCGGTGCACGTTGGAGATTTTACGAACACCCCGGCGCGCCGTGCCGCGCCGGTGGCCGCTTTTCGTGCCCCCCTACGAGCACTAACGCCACAAATGGTCGGTGTGGGGCGACAGGTCCCGGAAATCCGTCCCCGGGTCGTCGAGCCGGTCATAGCAGGACTGGAGCCCGACCCGCCCGGGACCGAACACCCGCAACCAGAGGTACCGGTTACCCCATGTCCGCCACAGTTTTACGCCTGCGGCGGGGTACTCGACATGTAGCTGCATGCCCACGGTCGGGTCCTTGAACAAAAGGGCGGGCGGTTTGACCAGGATCGACTCACCGGCGGCCAGGTCCCTCGTGTAGGCGTTACCACTGACCTGTACGAGCACCAGGCCGGGCTTGTCGCCGGCATGGAAGCGGTCGATGTACTGGCCCACGGGGTAATGCCAGGTCGGTTGGTCATTGCGGTTGCGGTCCCGGTCGCGCCCGTCGCCGCTGGTGGCGCCGGCCAGCTCGAGGCCCATCTTCAGCAGCTTCACCCCGCCCGCCTGGTCCTCTTTCTGCTCGGGGGCAGCGACGAACCACACCCCCGTTTCGACCCAGTCGTAGGTCACGCCCGACGTGGCGGCCAGCAGGGCGTGCTCGCGGACGTCGACTGCTGCGCCTCGCTGCAGGGGGAGGGCGATGAGCTCGCCCGGGCTGTCGTGGGAGAAGGCGACGCGGCCTGGCCCCTGGGCCTGGAGCATGACCAGGGGCATCCCGGACCGGTGCCTAGCCCACGGCTTGGTCATGGCCATAGCGTCAACGTGGAGGGCCGGGTCCTGCCACAACAGGACGTCATGGGTGAAGTAGACGCCGTCCTCGGCGGCCAGTTTCATCTCCGCCACCGGCACCAGACGACCCTCGACCTGGCAGCTCGACTGGCCGAACTGGATCCGGGCCATATCGGCGATCGATGGCAGCTCCGTCCATCCCGAGGCCGTCGTCCGCAACTTGATGTCAACCGGCGCCCCGCAAGTCGGGCAGCTGGTGGGCACGCCCGACGAGCTCTGGTTGCAGTAGGGGCAGGTGTACGTGCTCTCGGGCGCGGCGATGTCGGTCACGGTCGGCCCCTCATTCGCTCTTGTGCTCCTGGAACATCGACTGGACACCCAGCCGTCCCGGGCCCTTCATGCGCATCAGCGTGGAACCGCCGCCCCCGGCCAGGCTGGACGCCACCCCTTGGAGGCCGCCACCGGAACGCAGGCTACCGGCCGCCGACGCCAGGGCCCCGACGTTCAACATCGACTTGGCCCCCATCAGGCCCTTGAGGCCCCGACCGAACCGGCCCGGTTGGGGGGCGGCGGGCTCGGCCGCGGCGGCACCGGTCGCCCCCGCTTCGGCGGGCACATCTGGCGCTGGCGTCGTGCTCGCGCTGCCCTTGAAGTTGACCGAGGTCAGCTCCATGGTCACGCTGGAGTCCTTGTAGAGAAAACCTCCGGGCTCGACGAGGATGGTCTCGCCTTCCCCGAGCGTGCGCTCGAAAACGTTCCCGTAACCGTGCAGCACCAGCAGGCCCGGCGCCGACTGGGCGACATACCGGTCGAGGTACATCCCGGTGCTGGCCACGAGCATGGCCCGTAACCCGGGCAGTTTCTCGAACGAATAAGTGAGCGTGGCGCTGGCGAGCAAAAGGGCGTGCTCGCGCACGTCGACCTCTCTCGGCGTCTCGATGGGGATCACTATTATCTCGCCGGGCGCGTCGCGGGAGAAGGCCACCCTTCCCGGGCCCCGGGCTACACTGAGGACGAACGGCATCCCGGACAGGAGCCGCTTGGCACCCCCGGGAGTGTTCATCACCGCCATGGGCACCGTCTCGTCTTTCCACAGCATGGTGTGGTGCTCGAAAAAGACCGAGTCGGCCGGGTTGAGCGTTATCTCCACCACGGGGACGACGCCAGCGTCCAACTGGCACGTGCTGGAGGCCCAGTGGAACTCGGTCAGGTCCCGGAGGCGGGGCGCCTGGCGCCACCCGGAATCGGTCACGACGTCGTGAACGTCGAGGGGGGCTCCGCAACGGTCGCAGGTGCGAGCTGTACTGGGGCTCTGGGCGTGGCACCTCCGGCACTGGATGCGCTGCTCGACGTCTGTCATAGCGGCCTCACCCTTACCGGTCGGGGACGGGACGTCATGGAACGCTACCACAGGGCCTACGTATTCTGAAGAACTTGTCCTGCCTTGACGCCGTGCCAGACTTGATGGCAGGCGGGGACG
>JBEKNX010000557.1:0-2894 GCA_049522375.1 Acidimicrobiales bacterium
AGGTGCTCTGTCAGGTGAGCGATCCTCTCGCTCAGCAGGGCAACCTGAACCTCGGGCGAACCCGTGTCGGTCTCATGGAGGCGGTAGGCCCCGATTGTCGCTGCCTTTTCGGCCATACTGGTTGGTCCTTGGAGTGGGCTGGCTGTACAACGGACAAGGCGCTGCGCCCGCCCCGCGGGCGGACCGGGAGCGGCTCCTGGTCACCTGAACGGGTGCATTGCCACAACGCCAGGGGCGATCTTAGCAGCTAAATGCGCCGAAGCTGGCCCCGGCGGCGGGCGGGGCGCCCGTTCTCAGACGGGCGAGGCGCCGGCCAGGGCCCGCCGGGTCCGGGCCACGTCCACGGTCATCTGGTCGACCAGGGCGTCCACGGAGCCGAACTTCACCTGGCCCCGCAGCTGTGCCACCAGCTCGACGGTACCCATTTCGTCATACAGGTCGCCCTGGAAGTCGAGCAGGTGCGCCTCGACCAGGGAGTAGGGCCGGGAGGTGAAGAAGGTCGGCTGGCGCCCCACCGAGACGGCCGTCTGGTGGCGGGTCCCGTCGGGCCGGAGGTACCAGCCGGCGTAGACGCCATCGGCACAGAGCTGCACCTCCTTGCCCACCTCGAGGTTGGCCGTGGGGAAGCCGAGCTCGCGCCCCCGCTTGTCACCATGGCCCACTATCCCCCGCAGCTCGTACCACCGGCCCAGCAGCTGGGCGGCGGCACCGACGTCGCCGCCGGCGACGAGGCGGCGGATCCTGGTGGAGGAAACGGCCTCCGCCTCCCCCTCGTGCCCCGGGGCGGGGGCGGACCGCAACAGGCGGATGCCGGTGACATCGAAACCCATCCGGGCGCCCATGCGCTGGAGCAGGGCGACATCGCCCTCCCGGTCGCGCCCGAAGTGGAAGTCATGGCCTACCACCACGGCCCGGGCGTTGAGGCAACCGACCAGCACCTCGGCCACGAAGTCCTCGGCCGGCTCGGCCGCCCGCTGGGAGTCGAAGTGCAGCACGACGGTGAGGTCAGGCCCGGCCGCGGCCAGCAGGGCCAGCTTCTGGTCGAGGTCGGTGAGCAGCAACGGGGCCGAGCCCGGGCGCACCACGCTGGCCGGGTGGCGGTCGAAGGTGACGACGGCCGAGAGGGCCCCGATCTCCCGGGCCGTCGTGCGCACGCGGTCGATGAGCCGGCGGTGGCCCAGGTGCACGCCGTCGAAAGCCCCGATGGTCACCACCGTGCCTTCGCTGGGGCTGGCATAGCCCAGGTCGACCAGGCTCGGCTCCCCGGCGAGGGCAGGGTAACAGGCGACCTTCACGGCTTCGGAGACTACCGGCCCCGGGCCCCAGCGCGGCCACAGGGCGGCTGGCCGGCGCTAGAGGGCGGCGGGTAACAACGTCTCGCCCACCAGGTAGCGGTCGGCGGCGGCCGCGGCCGCCCGCCCCTCGGCGATGGCCCAAACGATGAGGCTGGCCCCCCGGGTAGCGTCCCCGCAGGCGAACACGCCAGGGACGTTGGTCGCCCACCCGCCGTCGTGGGCCACCGTGCCCCGATCGGCCAGCTCGACCCCCAGCTTGTCGACCAGCTGGCGGTCCGGCCCCCGGAAGCCTATGGCCAGCAGGACGAGGTCACCCTCCAGTTCCAGTTGGCTGCCGGGCACGTCCTGGTACTGGCGCCGGGCGACCTCCTGGACGCGATGGGCCCGCAGGCCCCTCACGCGCCCGTGCCCGTCGTCCACGAAAGCGTCCGTCTGGACGGCGAAAACACGGTGGCCGCCTTCCTCGTGGGCCAGCGAGTCCCGCAGCACCAGGGGCCACAACGGCCACGGTGTGCTCTCGTGGCGCTCGTCGGGCGGGCGCTCGTGGATGTCGAACTGGTGGACCGACGCCGCGCCCTGGCGGTGCGCCGTCCCCAGGCAGTCGGCGCCGGTGTCGCCCCCGCCGATAATTATCACTTTCCTGCCGGCGGCGTCGATGGGCGTGCGGGCCAGCAGCCCGGCCTGCACGCGGTTGGACGGCACCAGGTAGTCCATGGCCAGGTGCACGCCGTCAAGGTGACGTCCCGGGATCTCGAGGTCCCTTTGCCACAGGGCGCCGATGGCCAGGACCACGGCGTCGAAGCCGGCCCGCAGGTCCTCGACGGACAGGTCGACCCCGACGTCGACGCCGCACTCGAAAACGGAGCCTTCGGCCTCCATCTGCTCGACGCGGCGGTCCAGGAGCGCCTTGTCCATCTTGAAGTCCGGGATCCCGTAACGGACCAGGCCGCCGGGGCGGTCGTCACGCTCGTAGACCACGACCTGGTGACCGGCCCGGGTCAGCTGCTGGGCGGCCGCCATCCCCGCCGGTCCCGAGCCCACCACGGCTACCTTCTTGGACGTGTGCACGCTCGGGCGCAACGGCGTCACCCAGCCGTGCTCCCAGCCGTAGTCGACGATCTCCTTTTCGATCTGCTTTATGGTCACGGGCTGGTCGTTTATGGACAGCACACAGGCGCTCTCGCACGGGGCCGGGCACATCCGGCCCGTGAACTCGGGGAAGTTGTTGGTGGCGTGTAGGCGTTCGATGGCGTCGCGCCAGCGGTCCCGGTAGACCAGGTCGTTCCAGTCCGGGACCAGGTTGCCCAGCGGGCAGCCCGAGAGGCTGTTGCAGAAGGGGATGGCGCAGTCCATGCAGCGCGACGCCTGGGCCACCAGCACGTCCCGGTCCACGGGCTCGTACATCTCGCCCCAGTCCCGGACCCGCAGGTGCACGGGACGGTGCCCGGGCTCCTGGCGTTTGTGCTTCAAGAAACCGTCGGGGTCAGCCACGCGCCGTTGCCATCTCCATCGACGCGCCGGTCTGGCCAGTGCCGGTTCGGGCCGACTCGAGCGCCCGCCGGTAATCGGTGGGCACCACTTTGACGAACGCGGCCAGGC